>CAZNMV010000510.1:0-2101 GCA_964573835.1 uncultured Aestuariivita sp.
AGTCGGTGCGCAGAAGGCCCCCCTGCCCCGCCAGATCGACCGAACCCGCATCGAGATAGCGGAATTCACCGTAAAGGCTGGTCCGGTCGTTCAGCGCGTATTCCGTGCCCAAGAGGATCTGGAACGCGGGCACTCCGGTGTCGGAATACTCGCCGACCGGCGCGGTGAGGTCGAGATCGACCTCGGTCAACACACCGACGCCGAGACCGACATAGGGCCGCCAGCCGCCAGTGCCCTGAAAGTCGTAAATCCCGTTCACCATGAGGGCGGTCGAGGCGAAGTTGTCGCCCGTCCCGATCCCGGCGGGCAGGCCCGCGACATCCGAGGAGCGGTAGGCGAATTCCAGTTCGGCCCGGATAGGCATGCCGGCATAGGCATAGCCGACCGCACCGCCCGCGATGAAGCCGGTGTCGAAGCTGGCGCGCCCGGTCGCTCCGCCCAGCGTCGCATTGGTCCCGCGCAGATCGGATGCGCCGCCGAACAGCTTCACATAGAACCCTTCGGCCGAGGCGACGGCCGGAACAAGGGCCAGAGTTGCGGCACACAGGATGCGGGCCGGATTGGGCAGGATCATCTTTGCTACTCCCGAAAGTTAAGGATGATCCCGACAGGAAAGAAAACTCCGGGCCGCGCCAGCGCGCCTGCACGAATGGCACGGCGAATGCACGAACGGACCTAGCCGATGGCGTCAGAGACGCGGCTGCGGTTTGCGCGGCTGACAGGCAGCGTGAGGCCGGTGCTGAGAACAAGCTCTCCGCCCTGCCCGCGCGGGCGCAGGCCGCGCATATGCGCGCGCGCCGCCCAGTGCGACCGGTGCACCTGCACGCCGTCGGTTTCGGGCAGCTCGGCCACCGCGCGGCCGAAGGGATAGAGGATGAGCGCGTCGCCGCGGGCGGTGTAGACGCGCAGGTAGTGCAACTCGGCGCTCAGCGCGACAAGGTCGCGGCCCAGATCGCGGGGGACCCTGTCCCAGAAACCGGGCGCGGCGGGGCGGTCGTCCGCCTCGGCCCCCGGCCCCGGGGCCAGCGGCAGGCGCAGCAGCCGCGAGAGGTTCAGCGCGACCCAGACCAGCGTCACGGGCGGCGCGAGGTTGAGGAATTCGTTTGCCAACCCGGCGGGGGAAAGCGCGGCGGGTGCCCCGTCGTCGCCGACGACAGCGAGGAAGATCTCGACCCAGACCGCGACAGGTGTGAAGAGCGCGGCCCCGATCAGCCCCGCCGCCACGATCTGCAGCACCGGCAGCGGCCAGCGCGCGGGCCAGATGCGCGACAGGCCCGACTGAACTGCTTGCAGGATGGCAATCTGCACCAGCACGTGCAGCGACCAGAAGACCACGGATGCGCCCGGGCCCAGCGACTGCGACGGTTCGGGTTCGAGCAGCACGAACAGCACCGTGAGCACCACCCCGGAGACGGCGAGGAAGACAGGCCAGGAGTGCAGGGTCGGCAGGCGGTCGGTCAGCATCCCGGCAAGATAGAGGGAGGTCCGTCCGCCGCAAGGGTGGGGGTGATTCTGCCGCGCGCGCCGCTGCGCAGAGGCTGCAGCGGCATTTTGTGATCACACTTTTCAGACGTGTGATCACATACGTCGATTTTCCGCCCAAAACCCCGCCCTGCGGCAATATTTCGTTTAACGCCTGCAAAACGGGCAGCTTATACACCCGCCCAATCAGAACTCGGACGGGACAGTTTCTCCATGAACATCCACGAATACCAGGCCAAGGCCCTTCTGCGCAGCTACGGTGCGCCGGTGTCGGATGGCCGCGTCGTGCTGAAAGCCGAAGACGCCAAGACCGCCGCGGGCGCGCTGGACGGCCCGCTCTGGGTGGTCAAGGCGCAGATCCACGCGGGCGGTCGCGGCAAGGGCAAGTTCAAGGAGGCCGACGCCGGCGAAAAGGGCGGCGTGCGCCTGACGAAGTCGGTCGAGGAAGCCGCGCAGGAAGCCAAGAAGATGCTGGGCCGCACGCTGGTCACCCACCAGACCGGCCCCGCGGGCAAGCAGGTCAACCGCATCTATATCGAGGATGGCTCGGGGATCGAGCGTGAGTTGTATCTCGCGCTGCTGGTCGGTGCGTGGCTGCGCGGCTACACCGGCGATCTGC
>CAZNMV010000511.1:0-2094 GCA_964573835.1 uncultured Aestuariivita sp.
ATCTCGACCTCGTCGGCGATGCCCACCAGCGTGTAGGTCGCCCGGCCCACAAGATTGTAGCGCGTGACCGACCCCGACCGCGTCACCGCCAGCCCTTCGGGCGTGACCGTCAGCGACAGTTTCAGCCCATAGGCCGGATCGCCGCTGCGCCCCAGCTGACGCTCGAGTTCCTGTACCAGAAGAAAGGCATCGCGCGTGCCGGGGGCCTGCACCATGACCTGACCGCGCAGCTTCGCCGCCGTTCCGCCCGGCGCATAGACCGGGGTAAAGCCGCAGGCGGCCAGCGCCAGCGGCAGGGTCAGGAACGTTCTGCGGTCAAGCGACGACATTGACGATGCGGCCCGGGACGACGATCACCTTCTTGGGCGCAGCCCCTTCCAGCGCCCTGATCACACCGTCCACGTTCAGCGCGGCTTTTTCAACCTCGGATGCGGGCAGGTCCTTGGGCACCGTGATCTCGCCCCGCCGCTTGCCGTTGACCTGAATGGGCAGCGTCACCGTGTCAGAGACGAGGAAACGTTCTTCCGCCACGGGCCAGGGCGCGTCGACCAGCAGCCCCTCGCCGCCCTGCCGGGCCCAGACGTCTTCCGCAAGATGCGGTGTCATCGGCGCCATGAGCTGGGCCAGCACCATCACCGCCTGCCGCTGCACCGCCTTCGACGCCGTCGATTTCGCCAGCGCGTTGGTGAAGGCGTAAAGCTTGGCGATGGCGGCGTTGAAGCCGAAACTGTCCACCCCTTGCGTCACGTCGAAGATGCAGCGGTGCATGGCGCGCAGAAGATCTTCGTCGCCCGCGCCCGGCCCATCCGCCATGTCGGCGATGCGGTCGCTGATCGACCAGACGCGGCCCAGATGGCGATGCGCGGCCTCAGCGCCCGCCGCCGTCCATTCCACGTCGCGTTCGGGCGGGCTGTCGGACAGCACGAACCACCGCGCGGTATCGGCGCCGTATTGGCCGATGATGTCGACGGGATCGACGACGTTGTTCTTCGACTTGGACATCTTGGCCGAGGGAATGATTTCGACCTCGGTCCCGTCCTTCAGGAAACCACTTCCATCGCGCAGCTCCACCTCTTCGGGGTAGTGATATACGGGGCGTCGCGTATTCCGTTGAACCTCGGCCGAAAACTCCTCATCCGTCATTTCGCCCTTAGTTACGATCTTTTCCTTTGTCCAAGTCCGATAGATCGCGTGTGTCACCATCCCCTGCGTGAAGAGCGCATCGAAGGGTTCCTTGCACTTCTCGGGCAGATGCCCGGTGATCACCATCGCCCGCGCGAAGAAGCGCGAATACAGCAGGTGCAGGATCGCATGTTCGATCCCCCCGATATACTGGTCGACGTTCATCCAGTAATCCGCCGCCGCCATATCGGTCGGCGTATCCGCATCCGGCGCGGTGAAGCGCGCGAAATACCACGAGCTGTCGACGAAGGTGTCCATCGTGTCGGTTTCGCGTTTCGCGGGCTTGCCGCAGGCGGGGCAGGCCACGTCGCGCCAGGTCGGGTGCCGGTCGAGCGGGTTGCCCGGGATGGAAAAGTCGATCGGCTTGCCGTTTTCGTCATAGGGCAGTTCGACCGGCAGATTCTCCGGGCGTTCCGGCACCACGCCGCAGGTGTCGCAATGCACCACCGGGATGGGGCAGCCCCAATAGCGCTGGCGCGACAGGCCCCAGTCGCGCAGGCGGTACTTGGTGACGCCCTGGCCCACGCCGTTGCCTTCGCAAAGGGCGATCGCGGCCTCGACCGCCTCGCCCCCGGTCTGCAACGCGTCCCCGGCAAAGCCCTTCACGTAATTCACTTTTTCCGTCTTGGGCGGCACATAGGCCTCGCCCCCCGCCTCGGGGCGGGTGAAGCCGTCTTCGCCCGCGGCGGGCACATAGGTCGACACCACCGGCAGGTCATACTTGCGCGCGAAATCCAGATCGCGCTGGTCATGCGCCGGGCAGCCGAAGATCGCGCCGGTGCCGTAATCCATCAGGATGAAGTTCGCCACATAGACGGGCAGGTCCCACGACGTATCAAAAGGGTGGCGCACCCGCAGCCCGGTGTCGAAGCCGCGCTTTTCGGCCTTCTCCAACGCCTCTTCGGTGGTGCC
>CAZNMV010000512.1:0-2085 GCA_964573835.1 uncultured Aestuariivita sp.
CGCATCACCGAACCGCGCGCGCGCTGCGGGATTGGCCGCGATCACCTGTCCGTCCGCGGTTGCCAGCAGCACCGCGCCCGCATCGTCGGGGAAAAGGCCCGGAACCGCGCTGCGCCGGGCCGCCCGCCGCACATGGCGCCAAAGGATCGCGCCACCGGGCCCCGCGCCCAGCCCGATCAGCGCCGCACCCGCCGACAGGAGCATCAGCCGCGCATCCGGCACCTGGCCCGACACTGCAAGCCCCGCGCAGGCGATGCCTGTCAGCAGTACGAAAACCGCCGGCCCCAGAGGGCGCGGCACGGACAGCTCGGAAGAAGGTCTTGTGCGCACACGGGCCTCCGGAACGGACCGCCCGCTTGTCGCCGGACAGGGGTTAAGACCGGGTAAAGGGCGCCCGCCGGTCAAATACAACCCATGCTTGTGTATAAGTCAACCCGATCTCCCAAGGAGAGCAAGAAAGAACCCGTCTCCGCCCCCGGTCGGCAACCAGCGGCGCTGCGCGTGGCAGACCCAGCCGGGCGTGTCGGCCAGAAAGGCGGCGACGCGGTCCTCGTTCTCGGCCCGCAAAAGCGAACAGGTGACATAGGCCAGCCGCCCGCCCGGCGCGACGAGCGGCGCAGCCTCGGTCAGGATCGTTTCCTGCAGGCGGCAGAGGTCTTCCAGTCTTGCGGGCGTGAGGGTCCAGCGCGCCTCGGGCTGGCGTCGCCACGCGCCGCTGCCCGAACAGGGCACGTCGGTCACGACAAGATCGAAGGGCGCCTGCGCCTGCGCCTCGGCCTTCGTGACGCGACCGATCCGGAGGCCCGCCCGTTCGGCGCGCGCGGGCAGATCGGCCATGCGGCCAGGATCGGCGTCATGCGCCAGCACCCGCGCGCCCCGGTCGGCCAGCGCCAGCGCCTTGCCCCCGCCGCCTGCGCAGTAATCGAGCACGCGGCCCGGCGCGCGGCCCTCCAGAATGGCCGTGACCGCAGCCTGGCTCGACGCGTCCTGCAATTCGATCAGGCCCCCGGCCCAGGCCTGCGTCAGGCGCAGCCAGCGAGCGCCTTCGGTGACCATCAGGGCTGTGTCCGCCAGAGCATGAGGAACCGCCGTCACCCCTTCGCCGCGCAGCGCGTCGATCGCCGCCGCGCGCGTGGCCCGCGACAGGTTCACCCGCAGAAAGACCGGGGCGCGGTCCCGCAGGCTGGACATGACGGGTTCGAAACCGGTGCCGAGACTGGCGCGCAGATGTCCTCCCGCCCAGTCGGGAAAATCGAGCCGCACGGGTTCCGGCAGCCCCGCCAGATCGGGCGCAGGCGCGGCTTCTTCGGCCGTCAGGGGGGCCGGCGCATGGCCCTGCCCGGTGAAGAGCGTCGCAGGGTCCAGCCCCTGCCCGCGCAGAAGCCCGATCATTAGCGCGCGCCCCGTCCGCCCGCCCCCGAGTGCCGCGCTGCTTTCGCGGCGGCGCAGCGCATCGAAGACATGATCGCGGATCGCCGCCCGGTCACCCGAACCCGCAAAGCGGTTGCCCCGTGCCCAGGTCGTCAGCGCCTGTTCGGCGGGCGCACCGCCCAGAATGCGGTCGAGGATTTCGGCCGCCGCCGCGACGCGCGCGCCCGGCGTCATCACATGATCCGGTAGTTCGGGCTTTCGCGGGTGATCTGCACGTCGTGGACGTGGCTTTCCTTGAGCCCGGCGCCGGTGATCCGCACGAAACGGCAGTTCTGCCGCATCTCGGCCACCGTGGCGCATCCGGTATAGCCCATCGCAGCCTTGAGCCCGCCCACCAGCTGGTGAATGACCGTGCCCGCGGGCCCCTTGTAGGGGACCTGCCCTTCGATCCCTTCGGGGACGAGCTTGTCGCTCGCCGCGTCCTTCTGGAAATAGCGGTCGGCCGATCCCCGCGCCATCGCGCCCAAAGACCCCATCCCGCGATAGGCCTTGAAGCTGCGGCCCTGATAGAGGATCACCTCGCCGGGGCTCTCGTCGGTGCCCGCGATCATGCTGCCCACCATCGCGCAGGACGCGCCCGCAGCGATGGCCTTGGCGAAATCGCCCGAATACTTGATCCCGCCATCGGCGATGACCGGCACGTCGCCCGCCGCC
>CAZNMV010000513.1:0-2081 GCA_964573835.1 uncultured Aestuariivita sp.
CGCATAAAGGTCCAGTTCGCCCAGCGGCAGATCTCCCGAGATAGCCACCGAGGTGACCGGATCGGAGCGGTGCAACTCGCGCACCACCGCAGGATCGGCACGGTCAGGAAAGCTGTCGATGGCCGAAACCTCGGTGCGCAGCGAATTCACGAAACGCAGCGCGTCATTGCCCGGCGCCATGGTCGCCACGGCCCGCGCGCGGCCGGACTGGGCGGTGCAGGCGAAGGTTTCCAGCCCCTCGACACCCTGCACCCCGTCCCACAGCGGCGCGCAGATCGCGCCTTCGACATCCTCGGCGGCAGCGCCCCGGTAGGGCACGGTGATCTCGGCCTCGACAGCGCGGAAATCCGGGAAGGTTTCGCGCAAGAGACCCGGCGCGGCAAAGGCCCCGGCGGCGAGGAACAGCAAAAGCAGCAGGTTGCCCGCCGTCGGGTGGCCGGTGAACCAGCGGATCATTGTGAGGCCTCGACAGGCGTCAGCGCCATGCCCGGGATGGCCGGGGCGATGTCGTCGATCACCACTCGGTCGCCGGGGGCGAGGCCATCGGTGATGGCCACAAGGCCATCTTGTGCGAAAGAGGCAGTGACGGGACGCAGTTCCAGCAGATCGCCCTGACCTGCGATGCGCACCCTTCCGCCATGCAGCGCGCCCTCGGGGATCAAGACGGCACCCGTCATGCCAGCACCCAAGAAGGACATCTGCACTTGCATGTTCGGCACCAGCGGCAGCCGTCGAGGCGGGTCGGCGCCTTCATAGGGGGCATCAACCGTGACCACGACCGGCACGGTGCGGGCGCGGGCATCCAAGGCCCCCTCGATCCGGCTGATGCGGGCGGTCCAGACCTGCGTCGGGTCAGATAGCGGGCTGAGCGTCACGTCAATCAGCGTGGGCGGACCATCGCGCATCATGTTGGCAAGGGTCATGCTCTCGATCGCGTTACCGATCAGGCGGCGAAAACTGTCGATCGGTAAATGCGCCACCACCTCGGCCGCCGCGATTCCGTCGCCCCGGATCACCACTTGGCCGGGGGCGACGGTCTGAAAGCGTTCGGCGGCGACTTCGGTCACGCGCAGATCAAAGGGGGCGGTCAGCACGGTGCGGTCAAGAGACCGGCGCGCACGGTCGATGGCGGCTTGCGTTCGCGCGATCTGGGCCACGATCCGCGCCTCGCGGGACGGGATCAGCGCCATCGCGTTTTCCAGTTCCGCGACCGTGCGGCGGGCCAAAAGGGTGGCGCGCTCCGCCTCGTCCGCGCGCGATTGCGGAACTGTGCCCTGCTGGGCAAGCGTCCGAATGCGCGTCAGGTCAGCCCCGGCCAATGTCAATCGTGCGCGTTCCAGATCAAGTATCCGGCCCGTATTGGCGACCTCGGCGCTCAGCAGCGTGGCTTCGGCGGCAAGCGCGGCGAGGTCGGCCTGCGACTGTGCCAGCGCCAATTCATAGTCGGCAGGGTCAATCCGCAGCACTTCGGTCCCCTCTGGGATCAGGCGGCCGGGTTCAAGATCAGGATGGCGCCAGATCACTTCGCCCTGCACCTCAGCCACGGCGACCCAAGTGTCGGCGGCCCGCAGGTTGCCCCATGCCGTCGCCTTCGGGCGGATATCCTGTGCCACGGCCGTCATCACCCGGACGGGCAAAGCGGGCGCGTGCCCGTCGATCTGCGCCGGGCCCGGCGCGGACGAGATCATCCAGACCGCAGCAGCGATCCCAAGCGCGATGGGTGGCAAGGCAAGGAGGTGTGACAAACGCATCGGATCAGCCCTGCGCCTTGCGCATCCGCGCCAAGGTGCCGTCGTGCAGAACAAACTGGTGGTAAAGCGCGCCAACAACATGCAGCGCGACCAGCGCCAGCAGGATGATTTTCATCACATTATGCCCCTGCGCCGCAGCCTCGACCCCGCCAAACCATGCGACCGATCCGCTGACAGGCATCAGGATCATCAGCGCATAAAGCCCGACGTGGGTCAGTTTGGAGAGAATGCCCTGCACCTTGCTGGCCTCAATCGGCGGGGACACCCCACGACGAGCGCGCAGGGTCAGCCGCCACAGCGCGAAGATCATCACCAGCGCGCCGCCCGCCA
>CAZNMV010000514.1:0-2070 GCA_964573835.1 uncultured Aestuariivita sp.
CCCGCGTCGACACCTATTTCGTCGATATGGACACCTGCGGGCCGATGGTTCTGGATGCGCTCATCAAGATCAAGAACGAGATCGACCCGACGCTCACCTTCCGCCGGTCCTGCCGCGAAGGCATCTGCGGGTCCTGCGCGATGAACATCGACGGGATCAATACGCTCGCCTGCATCTATGGCATGGACGAGATCAAGGGCGAGGTGAAGATCTACCCCCTCCCGCACATGCCGGTGATCAAGGACCTGATCCCGGACCTGACCCATTTCTATGCCCAGCATGCCAGCATCATGCCCTGGCTGGAAACCAAGACGAACCGCCCCGCGAAGGAATGGCGCCAGTCGATCGAGGACCGCAAGAAGCTCGACGGGCTTTATGAATGCGTGATGTGTGCGTCCTGTTCGACCGCCTGTCCGTCCTACTGGTGGAACGGCGACCGGTATCTCGGGCCCGCAGCCCTTCTGCATGCCTATCGCTGGATCATCGATTCGCGCGACGAGGCGACGGGTGAACGGCTGGACCAGCTGGAAGACCCGTTCAAGCTCTATCGCTGCCACACGATCATGAACTGCGCCAAGACTTGCCCCAAGGGACTGAACCCGGCGCAGGCCATCGCCGAGATCAAGAAGATGATGGTGGAACGCACTGTTTGATCCGGGGCTGATCCATCTGGAACAGACGGGGCGCGGTCGCTAGACTGCGCCCCATGCATATCCTCCTCGGCCTTCTTGTCGTCTTCGTCATCCTCGTGCTCTTCGCGCGCACCCGGGCGAAGACGCGCGCCTGCCGCTGGCGGGCCGACCGCACCGGCAACCGGGGCAATCTGTCGAAGTTCCGTTGTGCCGCCTGCGGGGCCGAGGCCTTCACCGCCACCGGCGCGCCGCCCGAGATCTGCAAGAACCCCGCCCGCCGGGGGGACAGGACCACATGACCGAGGCCCCCGCCGACGCCGAAGCGCGCCGCGCCATCCGGCCGGTGATCTGCTATCCGACCGACAGCCTGCCACAGCCGGATCTGGCGCTTTACCGTGCCGCGCGGGCCGGCGCGCGGAAGGTGGACGAGGTGCTGGTCCCCCCGCGCGATGCCCGCACCTTCGAGGTGCAGGCCGGGGAGTTCTTCCGCATCTCCTCGGTCGAGGGGCCGCAGGTGGGCGATCTGAACCTGCACAACCTGCATGACCTGTCGGAACGCTTCTTCTCGGGCAAGACCCGCGCGCTGCACGGCACGCATATCAGCACCGGCGACCGCATGTGGTCGACCCTGCCGCATCTGCGGCCGATGGCCACCGTGGTGGCCGACACGCTGGGCTGGTACGGGATCGATGCCTTCGGCGGGTCCGTCCACGACGTGATCGGCACGCGCTGCGATCCCTATACGCATCAGTTGCTGTCCGGGGGCATGTACCACCAGTGCTGCCATTCGAACCTGACGCGTGCGCTCGCGGGTCACATGGGCGCGGCGCGCACGCAGGCCGAACCGCTGGTCCATGACGTGCTCAACGTCTTCATGTGCACCGGCTTCACCCGCGATACGGGGCAGTATTTCATGAAGGCGAGCCCTGTGCGGCCCGGCGATCACATCGAGTTCTTCGCCGAGATCGATCTGTTGGGGAACCTGTCCGCCTGTCCGGGTGGCGATTGTTCAGCCGAACATTCCTCGGACGCTGCCGCCTGTCACCCCTTGCTGGTCGAGGTCTTCGCGCCGAAAGACGGCGCGCTGGCCGGGTGGAGCCCGCCGCCGCCCAACGCCTACGACCGCAGCCACGGGTGACCGAGTTTTCGCAGAAAACTCGCGCCCCAGAATTTTCGCAGAAAATTCAGGCGAACGCCGCTTCCAGCGCGATTTCGACCATGTCGCCGAAGCTTTTCTCGCGGTCTTCGCTGGGCAGCGCCTCTCCCGTGCCGAGGTGGTCCGACACCGTAAGCACCGCCAGCGCGCGGGCCCCGTGGCGCGCGGCCAGCGTGTAAAGCTCGGCCGCCTCCATCTCCACGCCGAGGATCCCGTGCCGCACCATCTGGTCGTTCAGGTCGGGGCGTTCGTCGTAGAAGACGTCGCTCGAATAGATGCCGC
>CAZNMV010000515.1:0-2065 GCA_964573835.1 uncultured Aestuariivita sp.
GCTCCCCAGCCGCGCCAGCAGCGTGTCGCGCCCGTCCAGCCGCAGCGCCTTGGCCGCGGTATCAAGCACCTTGTCGGTGGCCTTGCGCCCCACATGTTCCAGCGCCGCGCGCACCAGTTCATGCCCGAGCTTGATGAACCGCTCGCGGTCCTCTTCGCGCAGGGCGCGGCGGATCGCGGTGCGCGCCTTGCCTGTCGTCGCGATGTCAAGCCAGGTGGCCTGCGGCGTCTGGCCCTCGGCGGTGATGATGTCGACCGATTGCCCGTTCTTCAGCCGCGTCCACAGCGGCACGCGGATGCCGTCGACCTTGGCGCCGACGCAGGCCGATCCGATCCGCGTGTGGATCGCATAGGCGAAATCGATGGGCGTTGCGCCGCGCGGCAGCTTCACCACATCGCCCTTGGGCGTGAAGCAGAAGACCTGGTCGGAATACATCTCGAGCCGGACGGCTTCGAGGAAATCTTCGTGATCCTCCTCGGTGTCGAATTGCTCGGTGAGCGAGGCGATCCATTTCGCCGGATCGACGGCAAAGGGGTTTTCCGACCGCACGCCGTCGCGGTAGGACCAATGCGCGGCCACCCCCGTTTCGGCCACGTCATGCATCTGCCGGGTGCGGATCTGCACCTCGACCCGCTTGCCGTCGCGGCCCGACACGGTGGTGTGGATCGACCGGTATCCGTTCGACTTGGGCTGACTGATGTAATCCTTGAACCGCCCCGGCACCGCGCGCCAGCGGCGATGGATCGCGCCCAGCGCGCCATAGCAATCCTCTTCCGACCCGGTGAGGATGCGGAAGCCATAGATGTCGGACAGCCGCGAAAAGCCCTGATCCTTCTCCTGCATCTTGCGCCAGATCGAATAGGGTTTCTTGGCGCGGCCGAAGACCTCGGCCTCGATGCCCGCGCGGTCAAGTTCAAGCCGCATGTCGCCGGTGATGCGGTGGATGACGTCGCCGGTTTCCTTCTGGAGCGTGATGAAGCGGCGGATGATCGACTGGCGGCCTTCGGGGTTCAGCACGCGGAAGGCGAGGTCTTCGAGTTCCTCGCGCATCCACTGCATGCCCATGCGTCCGGCAAGCGGCGCATAGATGTCCATCGTCTCGCGCGCTTTCTGGGCCTGCTTTTCGACGCGCATGGCCTTGATGGTGCGCATGTTGTGCAGCCGGTCCGCCAGCTTGACGAGGATGACCCGCAGATCCTTCGACATCGCCATGAAGAGCTTGCGGAAGTTCTCGGCCTGCTTGGTCTCGGTCGACGACAGCTGCAGGTTGGTCAGCTTCGTGACCCCGTCGACCAGCCCCGCCACCTCGTCGCCGAAGCGGCGAGCAACCTCGCTGTAGGACGCCTTGGTGTCCTCGATCGTGTCGTGCAGGAGCGCCGTGATGATCGTCGCGTCGTCCAGCCGCTGTTCCGTCAGGATGGCGGCGACGGCGACAGGATGGCTGAAATAGGGCTCGCCCGAATGACGCACCTGCCCGTCATGCATCGCACGGGCGAAATCGTAAGCTTCCGAGATGCGCCGGGCGTTGGTCTTCGGGTTGTAATCGCGGACCAGTTCGATCAGGTCGTCGGCACTCAGCATTCGGTCCGCACCCGGGGCTCAGCCCTGCCCTTGCGCCTCCATCAGCGCACGCAGGAGTTTCTCTTCCGACAGATCGTCGTCGGCGGGACGGTCATGATCGGACCCCATGAGAAGGGCCATCTGGTCGTCTTCGGGTTCGTCGATCTCGATCTGGGTCTGGTTCGATTCGATCAGGCGTTCGCGCAGTTCGTCCGCGCTCTGCGTTTCCTCGGCGATCTCGCGCAGGGCGACGACGGGGTTCTTGTCGTTGTCGCGATCGATGGTGATCGGCGATCCGGCCGAAACCTCACGCGCGCGATGGGCCGCCAGCATCACCAGCTCGAACCGGTTCGGAACCTTGTCGACGCAGTCTTCCACCGTCACGCGGGCCATGGGGCATGTCCTTCAAATCTGGGTCCAGAAACCGCGTATGTATTCCCAAAGACCGGGCTTGACAAGGCGGCTTGACCGGGTTTTCGCGGGGGTCAGAGCGGGTGAACGTCCG
>CAZNMV010000516.1:0-2055 GCA_964573835.1 uncultured Aestuariivita sp.
CCCCGAAGGGGCCGGGGAAACGCTCGCGCATTCCGTGGCTGAGTCGGGCAACCTGATCCCGCTGGTGCATGGCCTTGCCCACCGCAACCACGCAGGCGAAGGCGAGAAGAAGGCGGAATTCGGCGCGCACCGGCCCCTGCCCGCGCTGGAGGCGGATGCGAAGGAAGGGCTTCGGCGGCTGGCGGCGCTCTTCGGGGCCCCGCGCGCCCCGGTCTTCGTGCCGCCCTGGAACCGGGTCGCGCCCGCGCTGCTGCCGCGCCTGCCGGGGCTGGGCTTTCGCGCGGTGTCGGCCTTCGGGCCGCGCGCCGCCGCGCGGGCCGCGCCGGGGCTGGTGCAGGTCAACACCCATCTCGACCCTATCGACTGGCGCGGCACGCGGGGGCTGATCGCACCGGGCGCGCTTGTCGCGCGGATGGTGCGCGATCTGGAGCGGCGGCGCGCAGGCCTCGACGATGCCCTTGAGCCTTACGGCGTGCTGACACACCACCTTGTCCATGACGCCGAAATCTGGTCCTTCTGCGAGGACCTTGCCGCCGTCCTGTCGGATGGCCCGATCCGTGCCTGGGATGCCAGAAAGGACCTTGGATGAGCCGTCTTGACAGCATGCTGCGCCGCCTGAGCGCCCAGCGCGACGGGCTGAACTGGGCCGCCGCGCAGATCGGGGACGTGGCGGGCGATGTGCTCGACCTCGGGCTGGGCAACGGGCGGACCTATGACCACCTGCGCGAAAAGCTGCCCGGCCGCCGCATCCGGGTCATCGACCGGGTGCTGCAATGCCACCCGTCCTGCGTGCCGCCCGAGGCGGATTTCCTGCAGGGCGAGGCCGCGCCGATGCTGGCGGTGCTTGCGACGGAAGGCGCGCGTTTTGCGCTGGCGCATTACGACCTGGGCTTCGGGGTGAAGGACGAAGACGTGGCCGAGGCCGCGCGGCTCAGCCCCGCGCTGGCGCGGCTGATGGTGCCGGGGGGGCTGATCGTGTCGGGCCAGCCGCTGGTGGGATTCGTTCAGGTCACGGGGCCCGAGACCATCGCGCCGGACCGTTACCTCTTCTACCGCGCGCCATGACCTGGCGGCGCTATGGACTTTACTGGTTGCCCGATCCGGGGACCGATCCTTGGGCGCGGCGTGCGACCGACTGGCTGGGCTGGGACGCGGTGGCAGGCACGCCCTGCGGGCCGCCCGAAGGCCTGCCCCCCCTGCCGCTCCCCTGGGCCGAGATCACGGCGACGCCCCGCCGCTACGGCCTGCATGCGACGCTGAAACCCCCCTTTCATCTTGCGGACGGTTGCACCGAAGACGCCCTGCGCGACGCCTGCGCGCGGCTGGCGGCGGGCTGCGCGCCGGTCGCGCTGCCGGGGCTGGCGCTGACACCCTTGGGGCGGTTCCTCGCGCTCACCGTGCCGGGCGATCAGAGCGGTCTGTCGCGACTGGCCGCAGCCTGCGTGCGCGGGGTCGACGACTTCCGCGCGCCCGCGTCCGAGGAGGAACTGGCGCGCCGCCGCATGGCGGGGCTGTCGGCGGAGGAGGACGCGAACCTCCTGCGCTGGGGCTATCCGTATGTGATGGAGCGGTTCCGGTTCCACGTCACCCTGACGGGGCGGCTGTCGCGCGCCGAGGTGGCGGAGGTGGCGGCCCTTCTTCAGGACTGGCTGATGCCGGTCATGCCCGCGACCTTGCGCATCGATGACATTGCCCTTGTGGGCGAAGATGCCGACGGCCATCTGCATCTGGTGGAGCGCTTCGCGCTGACCGGCTGAGTGTTCCCTTCCCCGCGCGCGCGCTGTATCCCGGGCGCGGCTGACCCCCGCACAAGGACATGACCCATGAGCTTTGACCGTTCCATCAAGATCGCGCCGTCGATCCTGTCGGCGGATTTCGCCAATTTCGGCGCCGAGATCGCGGCGATCGAGGCGCAGGGGGCCGACTGGGTCCATGTCGACGTGATGGATGGCCATTTCGTGCCGAACCTGACCTTCGGCCCGCCCGCCGTTGCGGCGGTCCGCCGCCATGTGAAGACGGTGATGGCCGTGCACCTGATGATCACGCCGGTGGACC
>CAZNMV010000517.1:0-2048 GCA_964573835.1 uncultured Aestuariivita sp.
GGGCAAGACGCTGGGCGTGCCGCTGTTTCAGGAACAGGCGATGCAGATCGCCATCGTCGGCGCGGGCTTCACCCCCGATCAGGCGGACCGGCTGCGCCGGTCGCTCGCCACTTTCAAGAAGCATGGCAATGTCAGCGAATTCCGCGCGCTGTTCCTGCGGGGCATGAAAGCGAACGGCTATGACGACGATTTCGCGGAACGCTGCTTTTCCCAGATCGAAGGCTTCGGGTCCTACGGGTTCCCCGAAAGCCACGCGGCCAGTTTCGCCCTTCTGGTCTATGCCAGCGCCTGGCTGAAATGCCACCATCCGGGCATCTTCGCCTGCGCGCTTCTGAATTCGCAGCCGATGGGCTTCTACGCGCCCGCCCAGATCGTGCGCGACGCGCGCCAGCACGGGGTCGAGGTGCGGCCCGTCTGCATCAATGCGAGCTTCTGGGACAACGTGATGGAACCCGACGGGCAGGGGGGCCTCGCGCTGCGGCTGGGATTGCGCCAGATCATGGGGCTGTCCGAGGAAGAGGCCGCCTGGCTGACCGCGGCACGCGGCAACGGATATACGGCGGTCGAGGATGTCTGGCGCCGTGCCGGGCTGGGGGCTTCGGTGCTGGAACGGCTGGCCGAGGCGGATGTCTTCGCGGCGCTGGGCATCGGGCGGCGTGACGCGCTCTGGGCCGCGAAAGCGATCACGGCAGACAGGCCGCTGCCGCTTTTTGCGGGCGATATCGACGGCGAGGGCCTCGTGGAACCTGCGGCCCTGCTGCCCCGGATGACGGCAGGGGAAGAGGTGGTCGAGGATTACGTCGCCACGCGCCTGTCGCTCAGGGCGCATCCCGTGGGTCTCTTGCGGCCGCTGCTGACGCCGGGTGCTGCCCTGCGGCGTCCGGCCGTGCCGATGGGGGTGGTGCCGGATTTCTCGCGCCTCAGCTTCACGCGGGGGAACCCGGATTAGGTGCTGACGAAGCGCACATCCTCGCCCGGGGTGAAGATCGCGGCGCTGAGCCGTCCGGTCGCATAGGCGCCGGTGTCGATGGAAATGCGGCCGTCCTCGGCGCGCGGTTCATCGACAATGCTGTGACCATGCACCACCCAGAAGCCGTCCTGCCGCGGCTTGCGCAGGAAATCGGGATGGCCCCAGATGAAGGTCGCATCGTCCTGATTGTCCATCGGCAGGTCGGGGTTCGCCCCCGCATGCGCGATCACCACATTGCCAGACCACTGCAGCGCCGGCAGGTCGGTCAGCCAGCGCAGTCCCGCATCGCCCAGCCTGTCGAACAGCGCATCGCGCGCGCGGCGCAGCGCCTCTTCCCCGGCGGTTTCGCTGAGGCCGGACAAACCGAAGCTTGCCAGGGTCTGCAGCCCGCCATTGCGCAGCCAGCGCGCGCCCTTCGCCTCGGGTTCGTGGAGGAAGGACATCAGCATCGCCTCGTGATTGCCGCGGATGCAGACAAGCTCGGGCCGGGCCACAAGATATTGCAGCACCTCGGCGCTGTGATCGCCGCGGTCGATCACGTCACCTACAAGGAATATTGGGCGATCCTGAGGCAAGCGCGACACGATTTGTTCAAGAAGATCGATGCGGCCATGCACATCGCCGATCACGCAGAGGGGAAGCTCCGGACAGGCGGGATCGAACGACGCATTCTTCGCACGCTTTCCCAAAAGACCCGACCACCACGATGGCGACATACTCAACCCCCTATCAACACGCACTTCTTTGCCAACTTGTCCGGGGAATGGACAGGGCAAAATCAGTGTAAATTGGTCACAGTTTCGATACAGGTGCAATGTCGCGCATGCGTTGAGCTATCATTAGGGCTGCACCGACCCCGATCTTTCGGCTATAGACCATGAAAAATCGAGTAGGAACACCGCCGCTGATGCGTCGTCTCGCCCTCGCTTTCGGAGCTATATGTTGTGCCAACCTTGCGTCGGCCCAGCAGCCCATGGCCGTGGGCTACAACACTTACGGGTTCCCCGGTCTGATCGATATGCCGACCGCGGGCGTGCCCGAGGATGGCACTCTGGCCTTCACCACCGCCTGGTTCCAG
>CAZNMV010000518.1:0-2047 GCA_964573835.1 uncultured Aestuariivita sp.
GTCGGAACTGCGCAAGGTCGCCCATGCCTATGTCCTCTACGGTCTCACCGCGCCTTTTGTGCATGGGCTGATGGGCTTCGCCGTGGGTCTGGTCGCACATGAACTCACTGGCTTCTCGGCAGGCGGCGTTGTCCTTCTGTCGGTGATGGCGGCGTCAAGTTCCGACATCTCGGGCCCGCCCACCCTGCGCGCCGCCCTGCCCGAGGCGAACCCCTCGGCCTATGTCGGCACCTCGACGGGGATCGGCACGCCCATCGCGATCCTGTCGATCCCGGTCTGGATGGCGCTGGCCGATGCGCTGATCGGGTTCTGAGACCGCTCTCAGACCTGGGGGGCCATGCGCAGGCGCGCGTGGCCCCTTCGCCTTGCGCGCCAACCCGGCTATGTCCCGGGGCATGCAGCTGCCACAGACAATATCCGACTGGTTCACCGCCAAGGGCTGGGAGGTTCACCCCCATCAGGTGCAGATGCTCGACCGGGCAGAGGCCCCCTGCACCCTGCTGATCGCGCCCACGGGCGGCGGCAAGACGCTGGCGGGATTCCTGCCCACGCTGGCCGATCTTGCCGAGAACCCGCGCGACGGGCTGCACACGCTCTATATCTCGCCGCTGAAGGCGCTGGCCGCCGACATCAAGCGCAACCTGACGACGCCGGTGACCGAGATGGGCCTGCCCATCCGGATCGAGGACCGCACCGGCGACACCCCCGCCAGCCGCAAGAGACGCCAGCGCGCAGACCCCCCGCATATCCTGCTGACGACGCCCGAAAGCCTTGCCCTGCTCGTCAGCTATGACGACGCGCCGCGCATGTTCGCGGGGCTGAGGCGCGTGATCGTCGATGAAATCCACGCGCTGGCTGAATCGAAGCGGGGCGATCAGCTCTTCCTCGCCCTGTCGCGGCTGCAGGGCTTCTGCCCCGATCTGAGGCGCGTGGGCCTGTCGGCGACGGTCGAAGACCCGCCCGCCATCGCGCGCCTGCTTGCCCGCCATCCCGACCCCTGCGACATCCTTCTGGCCGATCCCGGCCCGGCCCCCGACATCAGGATGCTGACGACGGATCAGGCTCCGCCCTGGGCCGGGGGCGGCGCGGCCTATGCCATTCCCGCCGTGCTGGAACAGGTGAAGGCCCACCGCACCACGCTGATCTTCCACAACACCCGCGCGCAGGCCGAGCTGTTCTTTCACAACCTGTGGCTGGCCAACGAAGACAGCCTGCCCATCGCCATCCATCACGGGAGCCTCGACCGCCAGCAGCGCGAACGGGTCGAGGCCGCGATGGTGCGCGGCGAATTGCGGGCGATCGTCTGCACGGGAAGCCTCGATCTCGGGATCGACTGGGGGGATGTGGATCTCGTCATCCAGATCGGCGCACCGAAGAACGTGAAACGGCTGGTGCAGCGGATCGGCCGGGCGAACCACCGCTACAACGCGCCGTCCAAGGCGCTTCTGGTGCCCGCCAACCGGTTCGAAGTGGTCGAATGCGTGGCCGCGCTCGACGCCGTGCGGGCGGGGGCGCTTGATGGCGATCCGCGCGGGCCGGGGCCGCGCGACGTGCTCTGCCAACACATCCTGATCGCCGCCGCGGCCGGGCCATTCGACGCGGACGCGCTTTATGCCGAGGTGAGGGGCATCGGCGCCTATGCGACCCTGACGCGGGAGGCCTTCGACGCCTGTCTCGATTTCTGCGCGACCGGCGGCTATGCGCTGCGCGCCTATGACCGCTGGCAACGCCTGCAACGGCGCACGGACGGTCTCTGGCAATTGCGCGACCCCCGCGCGGCGCAGCGCATCCGCATGAATATCGGCACGATCCAGGACACCGACACGCTCAAGGTGCGGCTGAAGGCATCGCGCGGCGGCAAGCCCTTGGGCGAGATCGAGGAAGGCTTCGCCGCCTCGCTCAGCCCCGGCGACACCTTCCTGATCGGGGGCGAGATCGTGCGCTACGAGGGCCTGCGCGAGATGGTGGTCGAGGTCACCCGCCGTGCAGACCGCAAGCCGAAGATCGCGACCTTCATGGGCACGAAATTCGCCACCTCGACCCAACT
>CAZNMV010000519.1:0-2046 GCA_964573835.1 uncultured Aestuariivita sp.
CTTCATCGCCGGCCTCGCCGCGGGCGCTGTGCTGGCGGGCATCCTCGGCGCGCTGGCGCTTCGCGCCAAGGGCGTGGCCTTCATGATCGTGACGCTGATGTTCGCGCAGGCCGTCTACCTGACGATCCTCTATTTCGGCGAGTACACCCGCGGCGACGAGGGCTTCGTCCTGCAACCGGATGAACGGCTCTTTTTCGGCACGCCGCTTTCGAACCCCGACCTGCGCTTCTGGGTGGCTTTTGCGCTCTTCGCGGCGGCCACGCTGATCACGCTCGCCATCGTGCGCCGGCCCCTTGGCAAGACGCTGGTGGCGATCCGCGAGAACGAGGCGCGCGCCCAGATGCTCGGCTATGACACCTTCCGCCTCAAATGGACGGCCGTCGTTCTTTCGGGCACCTTCTCGGCCGCCTCGGGCGCCGCTTACGGCCTTCTCTTCGGCTATGTCGGTGCCAGCTTCGCCTCCGTGCAATACTCGATCTTCCCGCTGCTCTGGGTGCTGCTCGGCGGGGCGGGTACCGTGGTGGGGCCGTTCATCGGCACGCTCTTCATGTTCTACCTGATCGACTTCTCGTCCGGCTTGACGACCGCTTACATGCTGATCGCGGGCGTGGCACTCGTGCTCCTGACGCTTTTCGCGCCGCAGGGCATCGCCGGAGAAATCCGCCGCCGCATCCTGCGAGGCCTGCCATGAGCCTTCTCGCCACGCAGAACCTCTCGAAAAGCTTCGGCGGTCTCGATGCGGTCAAGGGCGTGAACCTGACGCTCGAACCCGGAAAGATCCGCGCCCTGATCGGGCCGAACGGGGCGGGCAAGACCACACTCGTCAGCCTTCTCTGCGGCCGGATCGAGCCGACGTCGGGCACTGTCACGTTCCGGGACCGCGACATCACTAGGCTCCCGGCCCATGCCCGGATCGCGCAGGGCATGGCCTATACCTTCCAGATCACTTCGGTTTTCGCGCGTCTGCCGGTGATCGAGAACGTCGCGCTTGCTGCACGCCGCAAATGGCCCGACGCAGCCGAAGTCGAACGCCGCGCCCGCGAGGCGCTCTCCCGTGTCGGTCTGGCCGATCGCGCTGACCAGACCGCCGGCGACCTTGCCTATGGCCACCAGCGTCTGCTGGAGGTGGCGATGGGGCTGGTGCAGGACCCGGAACTCCTGATCATGGACGAACCGACGCAAGGCCTCTCCGACGCCGAGATCGAAACCTTCAAGTCTCTCGTACGCGAAGTGGCCGAGGATGCGACCGTTCTTCTCATCGAGCACAATATGCGCGTCGTGATGGAACTGGCGGACCGGATCACCGTTCTGAACTTCGGCGAGATCCTCGCCGAAGGCACGCCGAAAGAGATCCACGAAAATCCGGCCGTACAGGCCGCTTACCTGGGGACGTCCTGATGCTGGCGCTTGACGGGATATCGGCAGGCTACGGCGAAGCGCTGGTGCTGCGAGAGGTCTCGCTGACCGTGAAAAAGGGCGAAATCGTCTGCCTGTTCGGCCGGAACGGCGCGGGCAAGACGACGACGCTTCGCGCCATCATGGGGCTTGTGAAACGCTCCGGCGGTTCGATCCGGCTGGACGGGCAAGATCTGAGCGGCCTCAAGTCTCACGAGATCGCAAGCCACGGCATCGGCTACGTGCCGCAGGGCAGGCGGCTCTTCACCGAGATGACCGTCGCCGAGAATATCGAGATCGGCCTTATGGCCGGCGCGCAGGGTGCCCAGACGCGCGACTGGCTGCTCGATCTCTTTCCGCGCCTGCGCGAGCGGTTGTCACAGCGCGCCGAGACGCTTTCAGGCGGCGAACAGCAGATGCTCGCCACCGCCCGTGCGCTCGCCATTCGGCCCAAGGTTCTGCTGCTGGACGAACCGACCGAAGGGCTTCAGCCCTCGATGATCGAGGCGATCCGCCAGGTCGTCCAGAAGATGCGGCAGGACGGCGTGGCGATCCTTCTGGTCGAACAGCGGCTTGACGCCGTGCTGGAACTGGCCGACCGCGTGGCCTTCATCGAGAATGGCAGGATGGGCGCCACGCTGCCCGCCCAGC
>CAZNMV010000520.1:0-2025 GCA_964573835.1 uncultured Aestuariivita sp.
TGGACAACGCCAAGGTGCTGGAGCTGGGGATCGGCGGGCTCGGCCTGCCGGGCGAAAACCACCATGTCTGTCCTATCCACCCCGAATACGCCGAACTGCCGCCGCTCGAGCTCGATCCGGCGAAGGGCGCGGCGATGGTCGCCGCCGCAGGCCATGGCGCGACCGAGTTCGAGCTCATCTCGCTCGACACGGACTGGCAGAAGAACACCTGCGACGCGATCGCGGCGCAGATGCGGGATGCGGGGCTGAACATCCGCCGCACCGTCCTGCCGGGCGCGACCTTCTGGAACGACTGGACGAAGTACCCCTTCTCGGCCACGGAATGGGGACCGCGGCCTCTGGGCATCCAGATCATGTCGCTGGCCTACAAGTCGGGCGCGGCCTGGAACGAAAGCGGGTTCTCGAACGCCGAATTCGATACGCTTCTGGAACAGGGCCTGTCTGTCGCCGATGCCGATGCCCGGCGCGAAATCATGGCAAAGATGCAGAAGATCATGCAGGACGAAGGCGTGCTGATCCAGTCCTACTGGCGGTCCGTCTTCAACCATTCGAACGGAAAGTTCGCCAATGTGGATGTGCACCCGTTCTATCAGCTGGACCTGCATGACATCCACATGAGCGCCTGAGGCAGGACCGGGGTGCGCGGCCTTGACCGCGCGCCCCGGACCGCGGTCAGTCGTAGTCGTAACGGAAGGCGACTACGGTGCCGTCGGCGCGGGTCAGGCTTCGGGCATAGATTTCAAGCGGGCCGTCGTCATCGACGAGACCTTCGACGGTCACCGCCTCGCCCACGTTGGCGGGCACCCAGTTCGGCCCGACATAGACGCGCACCGTGCCGGTGGCGTCGCTGAGGCGGAATTCGTCTTCGTCGGTGATACGATCGACCGTGCCCGCGACGGTCACCATGGTGCCGCGCTGCAGGTCCGAGACTTGGGTCAGGGGCGGGGAGCCGGCAAGGGCAGCGGTGGCCAGCAGGGCGGCGATGGCGGCGGTGGCTGCGATGCGGAACATGCTGTATTTCCTCTCCGGCCGCGTCAGTCGAGCGCGACGATGGCGAGGACAAGCAGCACGACGCCGCCTGCGACGAGAAGCTTGCGCGACACAAGCACTTCGCCCGCCAGCCAGTCGCTCATGCGCTGAAGGTCGGTCCGGGATTGATCTTTCATGCGGGTCACTCCTGTGATCGGGGATCGGTGCGTCGATCCGATGGGCAGGATGTGACCTGTCTGTCTGACGGGAACCTGACGGGGTTCAGGTTTCCCGCGCGGACCAGTGCAGGGTGAATTCCGCCCCGCCGCCTTCCGCGGCGCGCGCGCTGACGCTGCCGCCTTGGGCGCGCTGCACCCTATCGACGATGGCAAGCCCGAGACCCGCGCCGCCAGCCACCGCGCCCGGGCCGCGCCAGAAGGGCTGAAAGAGCCGCTCTGCCCCGCCTTCGGGCAGGCCCGGGCCGTGGTCGCGCACGCGGATAACGGGGCCGGGGCCAAGCGTGATGTCGACCCGCCCCGCGCCGCCATGCAGGATCGCGTTCTCGATCAGGTTGGTCAGGGCAAGATCGACGCCTTCGGGATCGGCCATGGCAGGTACCGGATGATCGGGCTGATCGAGCGTCAGGTCGACGCCCCGGGCATGGGCGAAGGGTGCCAGCGCCGCCGCGACCACCCCGGCCCGGGGGCGCAGGTCGATGCGGGTCACGCTCTGCGTCTCGGCCCGGGCGGCGGCCAGCACCTGCGCCACCATGCGCGACAAGGCGGCGAGATCGGCGCGCAGGCGGTCGGTCGCCTCGCCCGGGGGCAGCGCATCGAGCCGCGCGACGAGCACGGCCAACGGCGTGCGCAGCGCATGCGCGGCCTCGGCCGCGCGGCGCTTTTCGGCGGCCAGCGCCTGCGCAAGCCGGTCGACCGAGCGCTGCGTCGCCTCGACCAGATCGGCGATCTCGGCCGGGATGGATGTGTCGGGGGGCGGTGTCGGGCTGCCGGGCCGCAGGTCGCGCGCCCAGGCGGCGGCGGCGGCGATGGGGGCCAG
>CAZNMV010000521.1:0-2021 GCA_964573835.1 uncultured Aestuariivita sp.
CGCCCGGCCCACGCCAAGCGCCGCGGCGCTGCCCAGCACCAGCGGCGGCACCGCCAGCCACTCCGCGAACCAAGCGGCGCCGTCGCGCTGCCCGCGATGCACCGCCGCCGCGCTGAGCGCCGCCCGCTGCGCCTGCACCTGCGCGTTCAGCGCCACCAGCGCCGCGGGCGCGACCGGGTTCTGTTTCTGGGGCATGGTCGATGAGGCCCCCGCACCCGCAAGCCGCACCTCGCCGATCCCGGTCATCGTCAGATCGCCCAGATCGGCACCCATCTTCGCCAGCCCCTGCGCCACGCCCGCGAACCAGTCCGCGATCCGCAGAACCGGCCCCCGGTCTGTGTGCCAGCTGCGCCCCGGGTCACGCAGGCCCAGCGTGCGCGCCAGACCGGCCCGCGTCTCTGCCGCCTTCGGCCCCAGCGCCGAGGATGTGCCCGCCGCGCCTGACAGCGACACGAAGAGCGACCCCTCCCGCAGCGCGGGCAACCCGCGCGCAAGGTCCAAGAGCGGCCAGCCCCAGCCCGCCACCACCGCCCCGAAGGATGTGGGCGTCGCGTGCTGGCCATAGGTCCGCGCCGCCATGGGCAGGTCGGCATGCGCCTCTGCCAGCCCGGCCAGCGCGGACAGAACCGCGTCCAGATCGCCCCGCGCCTGATCGAGCGCGCGCGCCAGCCTCAGCATCAGCGCGGTGTCGATGATGTCCTGCGATGTCGCGCCCCAATGGATGTATTGCGCGTGTTCCGGCGCGCCCATTTCCTTGCGGAAGGCCGCGACCAGCCCCGGCACCACGACCCCGTTCGCCGCCGTCGCCGCGCCAAGTGCGGCGGGGTCGATCTGCACCTCCATCGCCGCGCGCCCGATCGCGGCGGCGCTGTCAGACGGGATCACGCCCAGTTCGCCCTGAACGCGCGCCAGCGCCCCTTCGACGAGCAGCATCGCCCGCACCTCGGCGCTGTCGGTGAACAGTCGTGCGGTGTCCCCCGTGGGGAAAAGCCCTGCGTAGATCGCGCTGCCAAGGGGTGAGACGGCCATCAGAATCCTTTCGCGAAGTGCGCCAGATGCCGCGCCAGCCCGTTCGGGTCGGCGAAGAAGGGCGAATGCGACACCGGCATTTCGGCCAGCCTGTCGCCCGGGAACCCCGCGCTCATCGTGATCTGGTATTCCGGCGGGATCGTGCGGTCATCCATGCAGCGGATATAGGCCTTGGGCACTGCGTCATAGGCCGGGGGCAACTCCAGCGGCGTCTCCTGCGGCCGCACCGCCTGCACGCAAAGGCGCGGCACCGCATAGGCCACCTGTTCGGCGCTGCAATCGTGATAGAACACGTCCCGCGCCATGCCGGGGTCGATGGTGAAGCTTTGCCCATCCGCCGCGCGGCGGATCGCGGGCAGAAGCGGTTGGCGCGGTGCGGCGCGGCGCATGTCGGCCAGCGACATCCCCGACACCGGCGCATAGGCGCAGACAAAGATCAGCCCGCGCATCGCCCCCGGCGCATGGGCCGCCGCCGCGGCGATGGCATAGCCGCCCATGGAATGGCCCACCACAACCGTGTCGGGGCGGCAGGCCGCCAGCACCGCGTCACGATAGGCGTCAAGCGTCACCCCGGCCACCGGCGTCCGGTCATCGCCATGCCCCGGCAGGTCGATCGCGCGTGCCGAATGGCCCAGCGCCTGCAGCGCGGGCACCGTATCGCGCCAGCACCACGCCCCGTGGCAGGCGCCGTGGATCAGCAGGAAATCAGACATGGCCTACGTCGCGCAGGAACCGGGTCAGCACGTGGGCATATTCCTCGGGTGCCTCGACACAAGGAAGATGTCCCGCCTTGCGGATCAGGTGGAACTGGGACCCCGGCACCAGATCAACCGTCTCCTTCACCAGATCGGGCGGCGTCGATCCGTCCTCGGACCCCGCGATGCCCAGAACCGGCAGGCGCAGACCGCTGGTGGGGGTATAGAAATCCGTCCCGCTGATCGCCTGCGAACAGCCGATATATCCCTCCGCCGGTTGGCGCACCAACATGTTGC
>CAZNMV010000522.1:0-2013 GCA_964573835.1 uncultured Aestuariivita sp.
CCTTTTCGACGAGGTTCGACAGCAGGTCGAGCTTGGTCGACACCTTGGCCCCGCCCACCAGCGCCATGACCGGGCGTTCCGGCGTGCCGAGGGCCGCCTCGAGCGCGCGAAGCTCGGCCTGCATGAGGCGGCCGGCGCAGGCGGGCAGCAGGTGCGCCAGCGCCTCGGTCGAGGCATGGGCGCGGTGCGCGGCGGAAAAGGCATCGTTGCAATAGACCTCGCCCAGCGCGGCCAGCGCGGCGGCGAACATGGCGTCGTTGGCTTCTTCGCCCGCGTGAAAGCGCGTGTTCTCCAGAAGCAGCACCTCGCCCGGCTGCATCGCCGAAACCGCCTGCTTGGCGGGGGCGCCGATGCAATCGGCGGCGAAGGTCACGGGCGTGCCCAGCGCCTCTTGCAGCGCGGGGCGGATCACCTCCAGCGACATGTCGGGCACCACCTTGCCCTTGGGGCGGCCGAAATGGGCCATCAGCACGGGCTTGCCGCCCTTGGCCAGGATATCGCGGATCGTGGGCAGGATGCGCTCGATCCGGGTGGCGTCGGTAACGCGGCCGTTCTCGACCGGCACGTTGATGTCCACGCGGGTCAGCACGACCTTGCCCGCCAGGTCGATGTCGTCGAGTGTCTTCCAGCTCATGTCGCGGCCTCCTTTGCGCGCGCCCTTTCCACTCAATCGGCGCGGGCACGTCAAGGTCTGCGGCGCTTTGCCCTTTTCCTTGGGCCCGGTGCCGACTAGGGTCCGCGCGACCCAAGACAGGAGTATCCCATGGCCGAGATCACCGATCCCGAAAACACCATCCTGATGGAGCTGAAGGGCGGCACCGTCACGATCCAGCTTCTGCCCGATGTCGCACCGAAGCATGTCGAGCGCATGAAGGACCTGGCCCGCGCCGGGGCCTATGACAACGTGGTCTTCCACCGGGTGATCGAGGGATTCATGGCCCAGACGGGCGACGTGGCCCACGGCAATGCCGAGAAGGACTTCAACCTGCGCCGCGCGGGCACCGGGTCGTCCGACCTGCCCGACCTGCCCGCCGAGTTCTCCAAGCTGCCGCATGACCGGGGCACGCTGGGCGCCGCGCGCTCGCAGAACCCCAACAGCGCCAACAGCCAGTTCTTCATCAATTTCAACGACAACCACTTCCTGAACGGGCAATACACGGTCTATGGCCGCGTCATCGCCGGGATGGAGCATGTGGACGCCATCACCCGCGGCGAGCCGCCGGCGAACCCCGACCGCATGATCTCGGTCAAGGTGGCTGCCGATGCGTAGGCTGGCCGCGCTCCTGTCCTTCGCCGCCACCCCGGCGCTGGCCACGGGGATCGAGATCGAGGTGGCGGGCGAGGCCAGCGGCACCATCGTGATCGACCTGCTGGAAGATGTCGCACCGCTCCATGCCGAGCGGATTGCCGCCCTTGCCGCGCAGGGCGCCTATGACGGCGTTGTCTTTCACCGGGTGATCGACGGCTTCATGGCGCAGACCGGCGACGTGCAGTTCGGGCGCATGGGACAGGACATGCGGCGCGCGGGCATGGGCGGGTCCGACCTGCCCGACCTGCCGGCCGAGTTCTCGGCCGAGCGGTTCGAGCGCGGCGTCGTCGGCATGGCGCGGTCGCAAAGTCCCAACAGCGCCAACAGCCAGTTCTTCATCATGTTCGCCCCCGCGCCGCATCTCGACGGCGCCTACACGGTCGTCGGGCGTGTGCTGGACGGGATGGACGTGGTCGATGCCATCAAGCGTGGCCGGGGCCGCAACGGCGAGGTGATCGGCGAGCCCGATCGCATGGTGCGGGTGACGGTGCGGGACTGACGCCCCGTCAAGACCCCGTGAAGGGGGCTATGCGCAACCGGGCCGGTCTGCCACCTTGGGGCGACCTGCCCGGAGGACCGCACATGCTGCTGAAACCGCTTCTTGCCGCCGCCTTTCTGGTCGCGACCGCGACCGTGGCGGCCGCGAACCCCACGTTCTGGAAGTCGGAATGGCCCGACACCGATTTCGGGACCCCGACCATCGA
>CAZNMV010000523.1:0-2010 GCA_964573835.1 uncultured Aestuariivita sp.
AGCCCGGCACGACCATCGCTCCCCTGATCCACAACTCACCCGCCTCGCCGCGGGGCACCTCGCGGCCTGCGTCGTCCATGACGCAGATTTCGGCGCCCGGTACGGCCAATCCCACCGACAAGCGCCGTGCGGCCGTCTGATCGGCGGGCATGATCGTCGCGGGTGACGTGAGTTCCGTGGCACCATAGACATTCATCAGGCCCAGCCCCGGCAGCGCCGCTGCCAACCGCTCGATCGTGGCGGCAGGCATCGGCGCACCGCCATAGCCGCCGATCCGCCAGCGCGACAGGTCATAGTCCGACAGATCTGCCTGATGCAGGCACAGATTGTACATGGCAGGCACCATGACCGAGAACGTCATGCCCTCCTGCGCGGCAAGGGCGAGAAACTGCGGGGCCTTGAAAGCGCGTTGGGCGATCAACGTGCCCGCTGCGCGCAGCATCGTGTGGATGCAGGCGACAAGCCCGGTCACATGGTTCATCGGCACCGTGACGATGGTGCTGTCCTGCGGGCCAAGCCCCATGACGGTCACGAAATTCGTGGCGGAATGGATGATGCCCAGATGCGTCAGCATCGCGCCCTTTGGCACCCCCGTCGTGCCCGAGGTGTAGAGGATCGTCGCCACATCCTCTTCACCCGCCGGCGACGGCGCGTCATGGGGTACGGTATCCCGCAGAAGACTGTAATCGTCGAAGCCTTCCGCGGCACCGATGGCAAAGCGCGCGCGCAGATGCGGCGTTTCCTCCGGCGGGGGCACGATCCCGGTCAGGTCCGGCTCGATCACCAGAAGGCAGGATTCCGATTGCACGAGGGCGTGGCGGATACCGGGCATCTGGTCGCGGATGCTGAGCGGGACGAAGATCGCGCCCAGCCGGGCCACGGCGAAACACAGGATCACGAAAGGCGCACCATTGCCGAGAATGACGGCGACACGGTCCCCCGCCCCCACGTTCCGCGCGGCCAGTCCGCCGGCAACACGGCCCACTTCGGCATTCAGATCGGCATAGGTCAGGCGCAGCGCACCATCGATCAGCGCGACCGTGTCGGGGTGCTTCGCCACGGCCTCGGCCAGCATGGCGTCGATGTTGGCCGGGCGGTCCGGATAGCAGTCGACCACCCGCTGATCGAAATGGCGTTCCTTGCGAAGCGGTGGCGTGAAAGTCATCGTGACGTGGTCTTTCATGTGGTTATGCGCGGATCAATGCGCACGGTGCGGCGGCACGAAATGCGCCATGTTGCGCCCCATCGCGGCCTTGGCCCGCTTGAGCTCCTCGCGCGCGATGACCTTGAGATGCACCTCGTCCGGTCCGTCCAGAAAACGCATCGCCCGCCCCCATGTCCAGAGGTAACTGAGCGGTGTATCCGGCGTGATCCCTGCCGCGCCGAAGACCTGGATGGCGCGGTCGACGACCTGTGTCTGCAACCGTGCGGCCATCACCTTGATGGCCGAGACATCGACCCGCGCCGCGCGCGCGCCGTCACGGTCCATCTTCCATGCCGTCTGCAGCATCAGCAGGCGCGCCGCGTCGATCCCGATCCGCGACTGGGCGATCCAATCCTGGATATTGGCGTTATCCGCCAGTGCCTTGCCGAAGGTGCGCCGTTCCAGCCCGCGTTCGCACATCAGCTCGAGCGCCAGTTCGCATTGGCCGATGGTGCGCATGCAGTGATGGATGCGCCCCGGCCCCAGACGCGCCTGCGCCAGCATGAAGCCGTCCCCTTCACGGCCCAGCATCGCATCCACCGGCACGCGCACATCGCGCATGAGGATCTCGCAATGCCCTTCGGGCGCATGGTGATGCATGATCGCCACATCGCGCACCACCTCAAACCCGGGCGCATCCATCGGCACCAGAATGAAGGAATGCCTGCGATGTGCGTCGGCATCGGGCGCGGGATCCGAGACCCCGAACACGATGCAGAGCCTCGCGTTGGGGTGCTTGGCCCCGGTAGAGAACCACTTGCGCCCGTTGATGACATATTCATCCCCCTCGCGCCGGATCGTGGTGG
>CAZNMV010000524.1:0-2005 GCA_964573835.1 uncultured Aestuariivita sp.
GCTAAAAACAACCTAAAGGATAAATACTTTACAAGTTATATTCCCATGATAGAATGTTGTCATGGAAACCCAAAAAGGAGGACGATGGCATATATTGCGCGACGTAGCGTAAAGCAGCCCAGACGAAGGAGGGCACCGGGGAGGCATGAACCGCCCTTCACCCCCGAGGAATGGAAGGCACAATCCGCCATCAGGGAAGCAGGCATCCTGTGGACGATACGGCAGCGGTTCTGGCTTTTCGGGACCTGCAGTTACACGGACGGCACACGCATTACCGATGAGCAGGCGCACAAGGATGCAGCACATTTCTTCAACAAGCTGGACCGCGCTCTGCTCAAGCGACGCGATTATGACGAAAAAAGGCGACTACCAAGGCTCGTATTTCTGGAAAAAGGCATCACAGGCGAAAACACTCACATCCATTTTCTCATCAAAGGCACAAAACTCAATCAATATAAACACATAAAGTGGACTGCCGAGTGCATATGGCCCACTCTCACCAACGCGCACGACATCGTGATGAAGGACGCCACGACGTCCAACGTGGACAGGGCGATCTACTGCTGGAAAGAGTTCTACATCCGAGAGAGCGATACCCTGATTGAGGGCTGCTGCCACCTCTCCCGGCCACTTTACACCTGAACGACCTAAGCGAGGCGATGCCTATACCTGGTCGGATTGACCTTTCCCCGCGATTAGGGCCGGGGTGATCCAGAATCTTCCGGTCGAGATTGAGTGTTGAGCGGCAGCGCGGAGACCGCAAGAGTCTCAAGCGCTGGCGCGGTGGTTTTGATCAGGAACTCCGTTGGGGAGAGGTATCCGAGCGCCGAATGCGGGCGCGCGGTGTTGTAGTGATAGCGCCAGCGACCGATTTCTTCGCGGGCATGGCGAAGGGATCGGAACCAATGCAGGTTCAGGCATTCATCCCGGAACTTGCCGTTGAAACTCTCCACGAAGGCGTTCTGGACGGGTTTGCCCGGTTCGATGAAGCGCAGCCGCACGCCGGTTCGTTCCGACCAGTCGAACATCGCCTTGCTGGTGCCTTCTGGGCCGTTGTCCAGGATGATCTCCTCAGGCAGGCCAACGCGTAGCGCCAGGTCATCAAGGTACCGTGCAACGCGTGCTCCGGGGATCGATACATCGACGATCTGGCCAGGACAGAACCGGCTGTGATCATCGACGATGTTCAGCACGCGGAACCGCCGGCAATCGGCCAGCTGGTCACCGACGAAATCCATCGACCATCGCTGCATCGGCCGTTCCGGCACTTGCGGGGCGACTCGGTCGCGCCGGGGCAGCTTGCGGCGCTTCTTCGTACGCACTTGCAGGCCATGCTCGGTGTAGAGGCGGTAGGTGCGCTTGTGGTTCACGACCAGCCCCTCGCGCCGCAGCATGGCGTGCAAACGTAGATAGCCGTAGCGCCGGTGCTCCGACGCCAGCTCTTTCATGCGCTTGATTGCAGCGGCATCGTTCTTCGGCAATGGCCGGTACTGTTGCACCGACCGTGCCAAGCCGACGATCCGGCAGGCCCGCCGTTCGCTCAGGCCGATCTCGCTCATCAGGAAACCCACAGCTTCGCGCTTTGCCATGGGCGTCACCAGTTTTTTGCCAGCAGTTCCTTCATCGACGACATGTCCAGCATCTGATCCGCCACGATCCGCTTGAGCTTGGCATTCTCGATCTCCAGCTCCCGCAGCCGTTTGGCCTCGGATGCATCCATGCCACCGTACTTCTTCCGCCAGGTATAGAACGTGGCGGTGCTGATACCGTGGCGCCGACAGATGTCGTCCGTCTTGGCGCCGGCCTCGCTTTCCTTCAGGACGCCGATGATCTGCTCTTCAGTGAAACGCTTCCGCTTCATGGGTCTTCCTCCTTCAGCCATTCAAAGGTGGAAAATTCCAGTTCGCAACGGCCCGGATATCGGGGGGAAGGTCAGTGACGCAGATCCTCATCTTCCCGGTCTTCGGGCTGCACACGACGCTGGCGCAGAACCTGAAGATGGGCG
>CAZNMV010000525.1:0-2000 GCA_964573835.1 uncultured Aestuariivita sp.
CTGGGCCAGCTGGTCTGCCGCGGCGGGCGCCGTGGCAGAAAAGATCACCTTGCCCTTGGCATTGGCAGCCCCGAGCGCCGCGCCTGCCTCGGCTGCGGCATCGAGGGCGGCCTTGTCGGTGACGGCGGTCCAGGCAGAACCCGTCCAGCGCTTGGGCGTGTTGGCCCCGCCCGAGGTGTCGATCCAGAGGTTCTGGGAGAGGCGATCCGCCGCTGCCGGTGCGGTGCTGGAATAGAGGATGCGCCCCTTGGCATTGGCCAGCGCCGTGGCCGCTGCGGCTGCGGATGTGGCGAGGCCCACGGAGCCATCGGAGGCTTCCATGCTCGCGCGCAGGCTGGTTGTGGCCGCGCTGATCGCACCATCCGCACCGGCCTTGGTATAGTAGCCTGCATCCAGCGTGGCCTGAATATCCGCGCCAAAACTGGATCCAAAGCTCGTGATCGCGGCCGAAATCGCCCCATCGGTGGCTGTGCGCGTGTAGTAATCCTGCGTCAGCGTGGCCGTGACCACGAGATTGTTGTCCGCGACAAAGCGGTTCTCGAAGGCGGTGATCGCCCCTGAAATCGCCAGATCGGTTGCGGTGATGGTGTAATAATCGGCCGAAAGCGTGGCCTGTACGCCATCACCCACGCTTTGCCCCATGGCGACGATGGCCTGACTGAGCAGGCTGCCGGGCGCCTCGATCTCGCCCTTGACCGCGGCGCGGGCCGCCTCGATCTCGGTGCGAATGGCCCCGCCGGGGCCCAGCGCCCCCGAGATATCCGCCTCGATCACGCCGGTGATGGCATCAAGGCGCGCGTTGGCTTCAACCGCATCATCGCGTGCGGTGGTGATGGTCTCGCGCAGTGCGGCTTCTAGATCCTCCATCGACAGGAAGGTCGCGGGCGTTGTGACATCGAGCCAGCTTGACCATTCTGTGGGCCGATCGAGCACATAGCGCCCGCGGACCTGATAGGCTGTGGCGGGCAGCAGGCCTTCGCTCACTACCACGAAACCTGCGGCGCGATCAGCGAGACCCGTCGCGACGACCTGCATGCTTGTAGCAAGCCGGATCTCGTAATTCACAAAGCGCGCGTCCGATGCGGCCTCGCCGATCCAGCTCAGCCGGATGGCCGGGCGGCGGGGAAAGCCGAAGGCGTCATTGACGGTTGTGGCAGAGGCGCTCCAGCCCTCAATGATCTGCGGCGGACGGGGGGTAAGCCCTGTGACGGGGACGACAACTGGCAGATCATCACTGGCCGCCCAGCCGTAATCGCCAGGATCGCGTTCGCGCAGCACCAGTTCCTGGTTGATTGTGCCGGGCTGGTCGGTGATCTCGACCACCTCGAAGATCTTGTTCGTGTAGCCGTTGCGGGCGCTTGTCCAGGCGATGGTGTCGAGCGGTTCCAAGACAAAAGCCTCGGGTGGCAGGACCAGGCGGTGGGTGCGGAAGCGTCGCGCATCCTTGATATAGGCCGCCATCAGCTGGGCGACCTGGGAGACATCCGAACAGGCCGGGAAATTGAGGCTGGTCGAGAGGCGGCGGCCGCCGTCTTCCGCCTCCCAGGTCGGGTTGAACAGGGGCGGGGCGGCCCGCGAGGTCCAGAGGCTGGCGGGTTCGGGATAGTCCGAGGCGATGGCATTGGCGCTGGCGGCGAGGCCCGGAAAAGGATCCAGTTCCTGCGGCGCGGAGATGACGATATCCTCATCGGTGATGAACTGCACAGGCGCCGCGGGCGCGCCCACGCGCATGCGGAACACACCGCCCATCTCGCTCACTTGCCCGAGGCATGTCTTGGCCAGCTCGTCGATCACCTCGGCCGGTTCCATCTCCAGCTTGACCTCGAGGCCTGCGACAAAGCTGGGGCGGCTGCCGATCGGCGCATCGCAGGCGTTCATGGCCGTGACCCAGTTGTCGAGCGGCAGATCGTCCGCGGGGACATCGCCGCCCCAGACCTCGCCGGTCGGCAGGCGGATACCACGCAGGATGTTGTAGATCATCACCGCCGGGTTGGCGGAGC
>CAZNMV010000526.1:0-1997 GCA_964573835.1 uncultured Aestuariivita sp.
TACCTCGCGCGCCGCGAACCCGGTGACCGATCCGCTGGCTTTCGATGCGGTGGCGACGCTGGTGCGGATGCTGCCGCGCGCCACCCGGCAGCCCGGCGATCTGGAGGCCCGCGCCGGTTGCGCGATCGCCGCCATGCAGGCGGGCATCGCCTTCAACAGCGCGCATCTGGGAATTTCGCACGCCATCGCCGGGGCACTGGGCGCGTTGCACCATGTGGGGCACGGACTGGCCAATGCGCTCGCTCTGCCATGGACGATGGCCTACAACCGCCCCGCGATGGTCGACAAGGACCGCGCGCTCGCCGCCCTTTTCGGCGCCGCGAGCACCGCGGAAGGGGTCGCCCTCATGCGCCATGATCTCGGGCTCGACCTCGGCCTCGACGACTTCGTGACCGGTGCGGACGCGCTCGACGCGGTGGCCGAGGCCGCGATGACCAGCGGCCAGATCAGGATGAATCCGCGCGCCATCACCATCGTGGAAATGCGTGCCATTCTCGAGGCGATGCGCCGTCCGACAGGACCCGCGGCGCCGCGGCTTTCGCTCTGACCGACACGACAGAAGGATCCTGCCCATGCGCCGCATGAACCCCGAAACGATCGCCCCGCCCGTCGGCGCCTATTCCCACGCGATCGAATTGTCGCCCGGCGCGCGGCGGCTCTACATCTCGGGCCAGGTCGGGATCGCGCCCGACGGGCGCACCGGCGCGGATGCGCGCGAACAGGCGCAGATCGCCTGGGACAACCTTCTGGCCATCCTCGCGGCGGCGGATATGGGTCTGGAAAACCTCGTCAAGGTCACCGCCTACCTGACCGATCCGGCCGACCTACCCGCCTATGCCGAGGTGCGCGGCAAGGTCCTGGGCGATGCGCGGCCCTGTTCGACGCTTCTGTTCGTGCCGGTGCTCGCCAAACCCGAGTGGAAGGTCGAGATCGAGGCGGTGGCGGCGGCCGATTGAGGCCGCGCGCCCTGCCCCACGCGTCACACCTCGTCGGCGCGACCGTTGGTGTTTGCACTTGAAGGTCGGATTACCCGTACGGTGGTGGCCGATCCGGGCATCCCGAACATGGCGTTCAACTCGACCGCACTCCGGCATCCCGGGCACCGGTCTTCTGGCGCCTTGCTGCAGGTCCGGGCGACCGAGACTTCGCCCGAACCTGTCGTTCTCTCAAACACGTCCCGATCGGACGCAAGCTCACGCCGGGACATTGCGGCCTCAGCCCTCGATCTCCGGGATTTCGGGGATCGGCACGCCATAGGGTTTCACATCCTCGCGGATGTCCTTCAGCGCGCCGACGATGATGTCGACCTCTTCGTCGGGATGAGTGGCTCCAAGACCGTACTGGGCGGCCAGTTCGCGCGCCCGGGCGGCGCGCTTGCGTTCGTCCTTGGGCAGGTTCACGACCGCATAGACGCCGTTCAGCAGGCTGCCCCGCAGCTTCTTCGAGAACTGCTTGCCCAGCATTACCTTCTCTTCTTCGCTCAGGCCGTCGAAGAAGCGCTTCATCAGGATGCGCCCGAACTGGATGTGGCGGGCTTCGTCGCGCAGGATCAACTCGCAGGCCTTGCGGATCTGGCTGGGCCGCGCGTTCTTGTAGCGCGCGGTCAGAAGCTCGCCCGACAGCTGTTCGAACAGCGTGTTGACGGCCATGCCGCCGTAGAAGGACATCTGGCTTTCGTCCTTTTCGTCGTGGAACTTGGGGATCACCATCTTGAAATAGTCGCTGCGCGGCAGCGGCTGGTAGCCGCCCAGGGCATCGGCGATGCGCCACGACGCCTCGTGGTGGCGCAGTTCCTCGAAGATGAAGTTGGTGACGTGCTGCTTGATCTCGAAGGGCTGGTGTTCGAACACCGCCTGGCGGTAGCGTTCGGCGCCGTAGGGGGTTGCGCCGTGTTCCATCCAGGCGCGCAGGCTCCACCATTCGGCGCCCGCCTCCTTCACCTCCTGCGGAAGATCGGCGCATTCCTCCTTCAGCTGCTTCCAGTCGATCTCGGTATC
>CAZNMV010000527.1:0-1990 GCA_964573835.1 uncultured Aestuariivita sp.
CCCCCCCCCCCCCCCCCCCCCCCCCCCCCCCCCCCCCCCCCCCCCCCCGCCGCGACGCCGAAGGCGGCGCAATCCTTCACGAGCATCCCATGCTGGCCCGCGCCGCCTGGGCCTCGATAGAGGCATCGGACGCGGGGAAGCGAAGCGTCACTTCCGAGAGCGTGATGCAGGCTTCCGACGACTGCCCCAGCCCGTTCAGCGCAAGTCCGAGCTTCAGAAGCGCCGTCGGCGACGTCGGCCCGTTGGGCGTGCCGGAATAGCTTTCGAGATAGGCTCGCGCCGCGCTGGAAGTCCGCCCGAGGTTCTGCAGCGCCTCGCCGCGCATCAGGTGCGCCAATCCGCTGAGCGGGCCGCCCTGGTAGGTGTCGGTGAAGCGCTGGAGCTGATCGGCTGCGGCCTCGTAATTTCCCGACTCGTAAGCTGTGCGCGCCCGTTCGAAATCCTCGCGTTCGGCCACGGCCAGTTCGACGCCCGCCGTATCGATGCTGCCCGCAGCGATCCCGCCGATCGCAGACCCGCCATCGGTGACGGGCGCCTGGGGCGCGGGCGCGGTGGAAGACGGCAGGGCGCCGCCCCCGAGCGTGGGCGTATCGCCGAGCGACGCGATATCGCATCCGGTCTCGAGTTCGCACAGGCGAAACTCGAGATCGCCGATCCGGTTGGTGCCGTCGGCCACGATGGAATCGACCCTGTTGGTCAGCTGCTCGGTTGCGGCCGTAAGCCGCTGCAACTCGGCCTCCATCTGGTTCACCCGGTCCAGCGTGTTGGTGCCGGCCAGATTGCCGCTGACCCCGCCAGTTGTGGAGAGTTCGCGCTTCAGCTTCTGTATCTCGACGTAAAGCACCGTGAGTTCCTGGCGTATGTCGGCCAGCGTCGCCGCACGGTCCTGCGCGGCGACGGGGGTTGCGACCAGGAATGCAGCGATCAGAAACGCGCGCATGGGCTTTCCTCCGGGATCAGACGCCCGCGCCGGCGGTGATGACGGTCACGGCGCGGCGGTTCTGGCGGTAGCAGCTTTCGTCCGAGCAGATCTCGATCGGGCGTTCCTTGCCATAGCTGATCGTCCTCAGACGGTTCGGCGCGACGCCGCGGGAAATCAGGTAGGTCTGCACCGCTTCGGCGCGGCGCGCGCCAAGGGCGATGTTGTACTCGCGCGTGCCCTGTTCGTCGGCATGGCCTTCGATCAGCGCGGAATAGGCCGTGTTCGTCAGGAGCCACTGCGCCTGCCCGTCCAGGGTGGCCATGGCCTCGGGCGTCAGCGTCGACTGGTCCACCGCGAAGAGAACGCGGTCGCCGATCGCCTGGTTGAAATAGGCGGGAGACGTCGGATCGCTGACCGAGCCCGCGATGCCTCCCGCGCCGCCTGCCCCGCCCGCGCTGCCCGGCCCGAACCGGTCGGCATTGGTACATGCGCCAAGAGCCGCCAGAACGGCGAAAAGCGCTGCTGTCTTGAGAATCTTCATCTGGGTCACCTGTTCGGTTTGTGTATCTGCTCTTTGCTCTTTCTATCATTGCCTGCGTGCAATGGGAACGGGCTGAAACGCATGTCGGCGAAAACCACCATCGCCACATGCGGCGGCAAATGCTATTCAAACCTTTTTGAGATTACGCCATGACCAAGAACCACGTCGCAACCAACCGGGACTATTGGAACGATTTTGCACCGCACTGGGTCGCGGCGGGCGAATGGCTGTGGGCGCGTGACACGCCGGTCTGGGGCAACTGGAACACGCCGGACGAAGTGGTCACCCTGCTGCCGGCCGACATGACCGGGCTCGATGCGGTCGAGCTTGGGTGCGGAACGGGCTATGTGGCGGCCTGGATGACACGCCGCGGCGCAAAGGTGACGGCGATAGACGTCTCGCGCGAACAGCTTGCCACCGCGCGCCGCCTGGCCGCCAAGCATGGCACCGACATCACGTTCATCGAGGGCAATGCCGAAACCACGGGTCTGCGCGACGCCGCCTTCGACTTCGCCGTCTCGGAATAT
>CAZNMV010000528.1:0-1971 GCA_964573835.1 uncultured Aestuariivita sp.
CCCCGACCCCGACCCCCAGATCGCCACCTGGGCCACAGAAGGCCGCCTGACGCTGCGCACCCGCGCGCTGGAGCCGGGCGACGCGCTCTGCGCCGCGCTCTTCTACGCGGCCGACGAAGACGCGGATGAGGACGCCCGCACTACCGCGCTGGCCCGCGCCGACGGGGCGCTCACCAACATCGTCGACAACCTCGAAGACAGCCAGTTCATCACGCCCGCCATCGTCGACCGCGATCCCGTCACCATCGCCATCGGCACCGAAGGCGCGGCCCCGGTCCTTGCCCGCGCGATCAAGACCGATCTGGAAGCGCGACTGCCCGTGCGCCTCGGCACGCTGGCCCGGCTCGGCAAGGCCTTCCGGCGGGTGGCCGAGGCCCTGCCCCATGGCCGCCCGCGCCGAGACTTCTGGGCCGACTGGTACTTCACCACCGGCCCCCGCGCGATGGACGGCGGCGAAGACGCGGCGCAGGCGGCTCTTGACGATCTGCTGACAGACCACCTTGCCCGCAAGGACCGCCCCGGCCATGTCGCCTTCGTGGGCGCAGGCCCGGGCGACCCAGAACTCCTCACGCTCAAGGCGCGCCGCGCGCTGGACGAGGCCGATGTGGTGATCCACGACCGGCTGATCGGCCCCGGCATCCTCGATCTCGCCCGGCGCGAGGCGCTGATGATCGACGCAGGCAAGGAAGGCTTCGGCCCCTCGATGACGCAAGGCGACATCAACGCCCTGATCGTCGAACACGCGCGCGCAGGCGCGCAGGTCGTGCGCCTCAAGGGCGGCGATCCCACGATCTTCGGACGTCTGGACGAGGAAACCGACGCCTGCGACGTCGCCGGGATCAGCTGGCACATCGTGCCCGGGATCACCGCGGCGTCCGCCTCGGTCGCCGCCATCGGGCAAAGCCTGACCTCGCGCGGCCGCAACGCCTCCGTGCGCTTCGTCACGGGCCACGACATGAAGGGCTTCGCCGATCACGACTGGAAGGCGCTCGCCCGCCCGGGGGAGGTCGCCGCGATCTACATGGGCAAGCGCGCCGCGCGCTTCATTCAGGGCCGCCTTCTGATGCACGGCGCGGGCGGCGCGACGCCCGTCACCGTGATCGAAAACGCCACCCGCCCCGATCAGCGCATCCTCGCCACAACGCTGGCCGATCTGGCCCGCGATCTGGCGGACGCCGATCTGACCGGCCCCGCGCTGACGCTGATCGGCCTCGCCCCGCGCGCGGCCATCGCGCTCGGCACCACCTTGGAACCCCGCCTGCAGGAGGCCCTCTGATGTCCCGACCCTTCACGCCCAAGGTCGTCACCGCGAACGATCTGCTTGAGGGCGACGTGATCTATCTTGCCGCCGACGACACCTGGGTGCGCGATCTGGCCGGGGCCGAGGTTCTGACCGAAGAGGCCGACGCCGACCTGCGCCTGCTGCTGGCGCAATCCCAGCCGCAGCGCGTGGTCGGTGCCTATCTGGCCGAGGTCCGCCCCGGCCCGCAAGGCATTGAACCCGCCCATTTCCGCGAGGATTTCCGCCGCCGCGGCCCGTCCAACTATGCCCATGGCAAGCAGGAGGCATACGCCGATGTATGAGTACACCGAATTCGACCGCGCCTTCCTTGCCGAGCGGAACGCCCAGTTCCGCGCACAGGTGGAGCGCCGGATTTCCGGCGCGCTGACGGAAGACGAATTCAAACCGCTGCGCCTGATGAACGGGCTCTATCTGCAGCTGCACGCCTACATGCTGCGCGTGGCGATCCCCTACGGCACGCTCAACAGCGCGCAGATGCGCCAGCTGGCCTATCTCGCCGAACGCTGGGACAAGGGCTACGGCCATTTCACCACGCGCCAGAACATCCAGTACAACTGGCCGAAACTGCGCGACGTGCCCGATATGCTCGACGCGCTGGCCGAGGTGGGCCTGCACGCGATCCAGACCAGCGGCAACACGATCCGCAACGTGACCGCCGACCATTTCGC
>CAZNMV010000529.1:0-1958 GCA_964573835.1 uncultured Aestuariivita sp.
CTTGGTGCGGATCTTCCACAGACGGTGGCGCGGGCCATCCCCTTCGGGTGCATGGTCGCGCAGGCGCTCATAGCCCAGCACATAACCGTGATCATAGACCCCTGCCCCCATGCAACGCAGGCGCAGGGTGACGTTGCCCATTGTTTCCAATTCGGAAACGGCTGTTGCGATCCAGGCATCAACAGGCTGCCCATCCACGGTGCCGCCATCCACCGGCGCACGACCGCCCCAATGGGCAGTCTGTTCCAGCAGCAGCACCCGTGCACCGGACCGGCCCGCGGCCAGCGCCGCCTGCAGCCCCGCGACACCGCCGCCGATCACCAGCACGTCGACATTCGCGTTGAAATGCTCGTAGCGATCCGCATCGCCCTGGGTCGGTGCCTTGCCCAGGCCCGCAGACATGCGGATGAAGGGCTCGTAGACATGTTTCCAGAAGGCGCGCGGGAACAGGAACATCTTGTAATAGAAGCCCGCAGGCAGGAACCGGCTGAGATAGGTGTTCACCGCACCGATGTCATAATCAAGGCTGGGCCAGTGGTTCTGGCTTTCGGCCTGCAACCCGTCGAACAGTTCCGTCGTCGTCACACGCTGGTTCGGCTCGAACCGGGCACCCTTGCCCAGACCCACAAGGGCATTGGGTTCCTCGGCACCCGAGGCCACGACACCGCGCGGGCGGTGATACTTGAAGGACCGGCCCATCAGCATCTGATCATTGGCCAGCAGGGCCGAGGCCAGCGTGTCGCCCTCATACCCCTTGAGGTATTTGCCGTTGAAGCGGAACGTGACCTGCTTTCCCCGGTTCAGAAGGCGGCCACCTGTTGCGAGACGCGTGCTCATTGAAACTCTCTCCATGACCAGCCGGGGCGTTTGGCGCTGATCTTGTCCTTGATGTCCTGGGGCAATTCCGTGGTCTGGGCCTTGTAGGTGCCGAAGACCTCCAGCGTCATGGTGCAGCGGGCCGCGTGGAACCACTTGCCGCAGCCATAGCTGTGCCGCCAGCGTTCGAAATGCACGCCCTTGGGGTTCTCACGCATGAAGAGATAGTTCTCGAAGGCCTCATCGCCCGAGCCGGGACCGAAGCGTTTCAGATGCGCCTCGCCACCCGCGCTGAGTTCGGTTTCATCGGCTTGCACACCGCAATAAGGGCATTGAAGGGTCAGCATGTCATGCCTCCGGTTTCGGATCGCAAGGTGATTGTCTTGATCAGGGTCAGCATCAATGCGCCACCCCCGCGGCCACGCTCTCGTCGATGAACTTGCCTTCGCGGAAGCGGAACATCGAGAATTCCTCGGTCAGGGGCGAATGGCCCTTGGCCATCAGCTCGGCCATGGCCCAGCCCGATCCGGGGATCGCCTTGAAGCCGCCCGTGCCCCAGCCGCAGTTGACGAAGACGCCCTCGACCGGCGTTTTCGACAGGATGGGCGAGCGGTCGCCGGTCATGTCCACGATCCCGCCCCACTGGCGCAGCATCTTGAGGCGCGAGATCATCGGGAAGGTTTCGATCAGGGCGCGGACGGTTTCCTCGATATGATGGAAGCTGCCGCGCTGGGTGTAGTTGTTATAGCCGTCCGTGCCGCCGCCGATCACCATCTCGCCCTTGTCGGACTGCGACATGTAGCCGTGCACGGTATTGGCCATCACGACCACATCCATGCAGGGCTTGATCGGCTCGGACACCAGTGCCTGCAACGCCAGCGATTCAATCGGCAGACGGAAGCCCGCCATATCCGCCACAACGGATGAATTGCCCGCCACGACGATGCCCAGCTTGTCGCAATCAATGGCGCCCTTGGTGGTATCCACGCCCACCACGCGGCCGCCTTCGCGGCGCACGGCCTTGACCTCGCATTGCTGGATCACGTCCATGCCCATGTCCGAACAGGCCCGCGCATAGCCCCATGCCACCGCGTCATGGCGCGCGGTGCCGCCGCGCGGCTGCCAGAGCGCGCCCAGCACCG
>CAZNMV010000530.1:0-1955 GCA_964573835.1 uncultured Aestuariivita sp.
TGGGCAGAACACTCATCCTCGGCGCCTCGGGCGGGATCGGCGGCGCGCTGGCGAAGGCCTGCGCCGCGCGCGGCGAAGACGTGACCGCCCTGTCGCGGTCGGTCGACGGCTTCGACATCACCGACGGGGACAGCGTCACGCACCATCTGGGCGGCCGCGCCCCCTTCGACCGCATCGTGGTCGCCACCGGCGCGCTGGAAATCGCAGGCGCCGAACCGGAAAAGACGGTCAGGTCCATCCGCGCGCAGGCCATGGCCGACCAGTTCGCGCTCAACGCCATCGGCCCTGCGCTGGTCCTGTCGCATGCGCACAGCCTTCTGCCGCGTGACCGCCGCGCGGTCTTCACTGTTCTGACCGCGCGCGTGGGCTCTATCGGCGACAACCGGTTGGGCGGCTGGATCGCCTACCGCGCGGCCAAGGCGGCGGCGAACCAGATCCTGCGCACCGCCGCCATCGAACTCGCCCGCAGCCACAAACAGACGGTCTGCGTCGCGCTGCACCCCGGCACGGTCGCGACGCAGTTCACCGAGAAATACCTCGGCCGCCACCCCGCCGTACCGCCCGAAGACGCCGCCGCGAACCTGCTTGCGGTGATGGACGCGCTCACCCCCGACCAGACGGGCCATTTCTTCGACTGGGCCGGAAAACCCGTTCCATGGTAGGCCGCCTTGTTCTGGTCCTTGGCGACCAGCTGTCCCCCGACATCGCCGCCCTGCGCGCCGCCGACCGCGCCCGCGACACCGTCATCATGGCCGAAGTCGCGGACGAGGCGTCTTACGTCCCCCACCACCCCAAGAAGATCGCCTTCCTCTTCGCCGCAATGCGCAAATTCGCGGAAGCACTTCGCAAGGATGGCTGGCAGGTCCGCTACACCCGCCTCGACGACCCCGACAACGCAGGCAGCATGCCGGGCGAACTCCTCCGCGCCGCCGACGCCACCGGTACGGCCGACGTCATCGCCACCGAACCCGGCGAATGGCGTCTCATCGCCGCGCTGCGCGACACACCGCTGAAGGTCACGCTGCTGGAAGACGACCGCTTCCTCTGTTCCCACGCCGAGTTCGAGGCCTGGGCAAGCGGCCGCAAGGCGCTCCGGATGGAGTATTTCTACCGCGACATGCGCCGCAAGACCGGGTTGTTGACGGAGGGCGACCAGCCCGCAGGCGGCCAGTGGAACTATGACCACGACAACCGCAAACCCGCCCCCGACGCCATCACCCATGCCGGGCCGCTGGCCTTTACGCCGGACGAGACCACCGAAGAGGTCCTGTCACTGGTCGAAGCCCGCTTCGGGAACAACTTCGGCCGCCTGCGCCCCTTTCACTTCGCCACCGACCGCGCGCAAGCGCGGCAGGCGCTCGACCACTTCATCACGCAGGCGCTGCCCGATTTCGGCGATTATCAGGACGCCATGCTCGACGGGAACCGCTTTCTCTATCACGCAGTGATCTCGCCTTACCTCAACGCGGGGCTTCTGACGCCCATGGAAGTGTGCCGCGCCGCCGAAGAGGCCTGGCGCGCAGGCCACGCACCCCTCAACGCCGTCGAAGGCTTCATCCGCCAGATCATCGGCTGGCGCGAATACGTGCGCGGCATCTATTTCCTGGAAGGCCCCGGTTACACCGCGCGCAACGCGCTCGGCCACACCCGCGACCTGCCCGCCTTCTACTGGGGCGCGCCCACCCACATGCGCTGCGTCCATCGCGCCGTGGAACAGACCCGGGAAGAGGCCTATGCCCACCATATCCAGCGCCTCATGGTGACCGGCAACTTCGCCCTGCTGGCAGGCATCGACCCCGCGCAGGTGCATGAATGGTATCTCGCCGTCTATGCCGACGCCTATGAATGGGTGGAGGCACCGAATACCGTGGGCATGAGCCTTTTCGCAGACGGCGGCATCATCGCGTCAAAGCCTTATGTCTCGTCCGGTGCCTACATCAACCGCATGTCGGACT
>CAZNMV010000531.1:0-1912 GCA_964573835.1 uncultured Aestuariivita sp.
CGCTTCGAGGATCAGGACCTGATTGGGGTGCAGTTCGGCCCCCTGGGTGTCGAGCCGCCCTGTCGCGGCGTCGAAGCGCAGCTGACCGGCACCGGAGCGCGCCTGAAACTTGCTTTCGACGTCGGACTTCAGCCGCCGCTCATAGCTGTCGGCGGTGTAGTTCTCCCAGTCGAAATCATCGTCGTAATACTTGCGGCCCTTGTAGAACAGCCGTCGGATCAGGCTCATCCTGCCGGTCCCCTGCTTGACGTTGCGCATCTTTCGCCGGACTAGACCGAAAGACCGGGCCGCACAAGGCTTGGCCCCCGGTGACAGAGGGCCGCGCGCGCCGTAATCTGCCGCCCATGGCGACACCCGTCTCAAGCATCCGCAATCTCGGCCCCGCCTTCGAGGCCGCCTGCACCCGTGCCGGGATCGCGTCGGCGGAAGACCTGCGGACGCTCGGGGCCGATGCAGCCTATGCGCGTCTTCTCGAAAGCGGGGAACGGCCGCACTTCATTGCCTACTACGTGCTGGTCATGGCCTTGCAGGGCCGCCCCTGGAACGATTGCAAGGGCAAGGAGAAAGAGGCGCTGCGCATCCGGTTCGACGCCATCAAGGCGGCGCGCAGCCCCGAAAGCGAGAGCTTGGGCGAACTTGGGCGGTTTCTCGACGAAATCGGCGTGATCGACCGCAAGCGGACATGAAAAAGGCCGCGCAAGACTTTGCGCGGCCCCGATAATCCTGAGCTGACGACGTCAGCCGACCAGTTCGATCCCGGCGAAGAAATAGGCGATTTCCTGTGCCGCGGTTTCCGGCGCATCCGAGCCGTGGACCGAGTTTTCGCCCACGCTCTGGGCGAAGTCGGCACGGATCGTGCCGGGGGCCGCGTCGGCGGGGTTGGTGGCGCCCATGATCTCGCGGTTCTTGGTGATCGCGTTCTCGCCTTCGAGAACCTGCACAACGACGGGGCCCGACGACATGAAGTCGCACAGTTCATCATAGAAGGGGCGTGCCTTGTGCACCTCGTAGAACTTGCCCGCCTGCGCCTTGGTCATGTGGATGCGCTTCTGCGCGACGATGCGCAGACCGGCATCTTCGAACTTCTTGTTGATGGCGCCGGTCAGGTTGCGCGCGGTGGCGTCCGGCTTGATGATCGAGAAGGTCCGTTCCAGTGCCATGGGAAACTCCTGTCAATGAAAGGTCCGGGTCTGCCTGCGCAGTCCGGACCGGGATTCGATTGGGCGCGGGCTAGCATGGGCCGCGCCGCAGGGGAAGGCCCCGCGCCGCGAAAAGCGGATCGCGGCGCCCGATTGACAGCCGCGCGTCCGCGCGCCACACCCCACCCATGCTGCGGATCGAGGACATCACCTATGCCATCGCCGGACGCCGCCTCTTTGACGAGGCGCGCGCGACGATTCCCGCGGGCCACAAGGTGGGCGTGGTGGGCCGCAACGGCACCGGCAAAACGACGCTCTTCCGGCTGATCCGGGGCGAACTGGCGCTGGAGGGGGGCCACATCGCCCTTCCCGCCCGCGCCCGCATCGGCGGCGTGGCGCAAGAAGCGCCCGCGACGCAGGACAGTCTTCTCGACACCGTGCTCGCCGCCGATACCGAACGCGCGGCGCTTCTGGCGGAACAGACCGAAGACCCCGCCCGCATCGCCGAGATCCAGATGCGGCTGACCGATATCGACGCCTGGTCGGCCGAGGCGCGCGCCGCGTCCATCCTGAAGGGGCTTGGCTTCGACGAAGCGGCACAGGCACGGCCCTGTTCGGACTTCTCGGGCGGGTGGCGGATGCGCGTGGCGCTCGCGGGGGTGCTGTTCGCGCAGCCCGACCTGCTGCTGCTGGACGAACCGACGAACTATCTCGACCTCGAAGGCGCGCTCTGGCTCGAAAGCTATCTCGCGCGCTATCCGCATACAGTGCTG
>CAZNMV010000532.1:0-1883 GCA_964573835.1 uncultured Aestuariivita sp.
AGCCGAAATCGGCAGGGTATATATCGGTGGTCAGGCGTTCCTCGAACCCGTGCAGCTGGTCGGGGCCGACGAAATGCATCTTGCCGGACAGGCAGGTGTAATAGCCCGCGCGCCGCAGGTGATGCGCATAGGTCGGAATGCTCGAGGCGAATTCCGCCGCATTGTCATAGACCCCCGTGGCACGGGGCAGCTGACCGGACATGAAGCTCGCGCGCCCCGGCGCGCAGAGCGGCGAGGCCGTGTAGGCATTGGCAAAGCGCGCAGACCGTGCCGCCAGCGCCTTGAGGTTGGGCGCATGCAGCCAGTCGGCAGGGCCATCCGGGAACAGCGTTCCGTTCAGCTGATCGACCATGACGATCAGGATATTGGGCCGCGCGCCGACCTGAACATGCGCATCCCTCATGCCGTTCCCCTTTGGATTTCAAGATCAAGGCAGCCCAGCACGCTGTCGACGGCCCTGCCCGCATCGGGCTGCCCCAGCCCCAGCGACTGGCGCAGGTACACCCCGTCGATCAGCGCCGCGATCCGGTCGGCGACCAGGGGCGCACGCGCGCCCACCAGCGGGCGCAGATCATGGGTCAGATTCGACCGCAGGCGCCGCTGATAGACCGACAGCAGTTGGCGTGCATCGGTCGACACCTGGGCCAGAACATAGAAGTTCAGCCAGGCCGCCACCACGTCGCGGCGAAAGTTGCTGCCGGCGAAACTGGCGCGCACCACGGCCTCGAGCCGGGCGCGCGGACCCGTGGCCATCGCCAGCGCCCCGCGCACGCCCGCAGCATAGACCGTCAGCGTATGGCGCATGGCGGCAAGGAAAATCTGCTCTTTCCCACCGAAGTAATGATGGGCCAGCGCCGATGACATGCCCGCCCGCCGCGCGATCTGCGCCACGGTCACGTCGAGGGACCCGGTACTGCCGATCTCGGCGATTGTCGCTTCCACCAGGGCGGCGCGGCGTATAGGCTCCATCCCGAGCTTGGGCATGGTTTTCTCCAATAAACTTGCCCCGAGACGCTAAATGCTTTTTTATTGACTCGTCAATCAAGAACAACACGGGAGACCGCGATGACCTTCAAACCCGCCCTGACGGCCCTGGCCCTGCTGGCCGCCACCCCTGCCTTCGCACAATGCGACAAGGTCACATTCTCGGATGTGGGCTGGACCGACATCACCGCGACCACGGCCGCGACATCCGTGGTGCTGGAAGCGCTGGGATACCAGACGGAAACCAAGATCCTGTCCGTGCCGGTCACCTATATCTCGCTGTCCAAGGGCGATATCGACGTGTTCCTGGGCAACTGGATGCCCACGATGGAGGCCGACATCGCCCCCTATCGCGACGCGGGCACCGTGGATACGATCCGCACCAACCTGACCGGCGCGAAATACACGCTGGCGGTGAACCGCGCCGCCGCCGACCTGGGGATAGCCAGCTTTGCCGACATCGCCACGCACAAGGACGCGCTGGAAGGCAAGATCTACGGGATCGAAGCCGGCAATGACGGCAACCGCCTGATCATGGACATGATCGCCGCCGATGCCTTCGGCCTGTCGGGCTTCAGCGTCGCAGAAAGCTCGGAACAGGGGATGCTGGCGCAGGTCACCCGCGCCGACCGCCGGGGCGAGCCGATCGTCTTCCTGGGATGGGAGCCGCATCCGATGAACGCCAATTTCGACATGACCTATCTGGAAGGTGGCGATGACTGGTTCGGCCCCGACCTGGGCGGCGCCGAGGTGCGCACCAACACGCGCGCAGGCTATGCCGCCGCATGCCCCAACCTGGGCGCCTTCTTCGGCAATCTCGAGTTCACCCTGGCCATGGAGAACGAGATCATGGGCGCGATCCTGAACGATGGCACCGATCCGGCCGAGGCGGCAAAGAC
>CAZNMV010000533.1:0-1879 GCA_964573835.1 uncultured Aestuariivita sp.
AGGTGATGGCCGTGAACGTGCGCGGGCCGTGGCTCTGCTCCCGGTCCGCGGTGCCCGCCATGGCGCGGGCAGGGGGCGGTTCCATCGTCATGATCGCCACCAACCGCATTTTCCACGGCTATCCCGGGATGCTGCACTACGACGCCTCCAAGGGCGCGGTGCTGGCCTTGACCCGCTCGCGGATCCGCGAGGTCGGCGGGCGCAACATCCGGGTCAACACCGTCGCCCCCGGCCTCACTCTGTCCGAAGGCGTCCTGGCCCGCGACGGCATCGACGACCGCAAGGGCGCTATCGCCGCGGGCCGGTCCATCGCCCGCGACCAGCAGCCCGAGGACCTGATCGGCCCCGTCGCCTTCTTCCTGTCCGACCATTCCGCCTTCGTCTCGGGCCAGTCGCTGGGCGTGGACGGCGGCGGCGTCATCCACTGAAAGGACCCGCCATGGCGATCGTCACCATCTCCATCCTCGAAGGCCGCGACCACGCCACCAAGGCCCGCCTGATGCAGCGCCTGACCGATGCCGTGGTCGAGACGCTGGGGGCAGAGCCCCGGCAGGTCCGCGTCGTCATCAACGAGGTGCGCGACGGCGACTATGCCGTGGGCGGCACGCCCGTGTTCCTGAACCCGAAGACCTGACGCCGACAAAAACGGTTGCGCGACCCCATTAGTGGGCTAAAGTGGGCAGAAAATGGGAGCTGCGGAGTCTCCCACGCCAACACGGAGGAGCGCGCATGCCGCATGAGGTCAAGATCCCCGGCTACGTGATCGAGCGCATCATGGCCAAGCGGGGCAAGCTGTCGGTCTTCGACCGGTTCGAGCCGGCGAAAACCGCCTTCCTCGTCGTCGACATGCAGAATTTCTACGTGGCCGAGGTCGACACCGCGATCTCCATCGTGCCCAACATCAACCGCCTCGCCGCCGCCTGCCGCGACAAGGGCGTGCCGGTGATCTGGGTCATCATGAAATGCGCCGAAAAGCTGGGCGCCCCCAGCGACTGGCCGCTCTACCACCGCTATTTCTTCACCGAGGCCAAGGGCCAGAACCACCTGTCCCAGCTGTCGCCGGGCCATCAGGGGTACGAGATATACCCCGATCTCGACGTCCACGCCGACGACCGCATCGTGACCAAGAAACGCTTCTCGCCCTTCATCCAGGGCGCGTCTGACCTGCACGACATCCTGCAAGGCATGGGCGTGGAAAACCTGATCGTCGCCGGCACCGCCACCAACATGTGCAGCGAATCGACCGCGCGCGACGCCATGATGCTGGATTACCGCGTGGTGATGGTCGAGGACGCCAACGCCGCCCGCTACGACGACGACCACCTCGCCGGGCTCACGTCCTTCTACCAGTCCTTCGGCGACGTGAAGACCACCGACGCCACCATCGCCATGCTGGACTGACGCGATGACGGACGCCCCCCAGATCGACGTCTCCACCCGGGGCGCCGCGGGGATCGTCCGCTTTGCCCGGCCCGAGGCGCGCAATGCCCTGACCGACGCGATGCTGGCCCAGACCCGCGCGCAGATGGCCGAATGGGAACAGGACCGCGCCATCGCCGCGGTGATCCTGACGGGCGACGACACCGCCTTTTGCGCGGGCGGAGACCTGAAGGGCACTGCCTCCGCGCAGATGCCCCCCTTCGACAAGTATCGCCACCGCCACACCGACTCGGAATGGCACGGCTTCATGCGTTATCTCTCGGCCTACACGAAGCCGGTGATCGCCGCGGTCGAAGGCTACGCGCTGGGCGGCGGCCTTGAAATCGCGCTCCGCTGCGATTTCGTCGTCGGCTCGGAAACCGCCCGGCTCGGCCTGACAGAGGCGCGCTTCGGCCTCTTCCCCATCCTCGGCGGGGCCTGGTCGCTGGCCCGCGCCGTG
>CAZNMV010000534.1:0-1873 GCA_964573835.1 uncultured Aestuariivita sp.
TCGGCCCCGCCACCGGCCCGCGCCGCCGCGGCGATCTCCTGTTCTGGAAAGGTCATGTCGCCATGGCGCTGGACAATGCACGCCTGATCCACGCCAATGCATACCACATGGCCACCGCGATCGAAGACGCCGACACGGCGCTGACCCGCATCAATGACCCGCTTCTGGCCCATCTCAGGCCTTAGGCTTCTTCTCGTCAAAAATACGCAAATCCCGCCCTGCGGGTTCAGTCCACCGGTCGGATCAGCTTGCGTTCCAGCACCCGCAGGACGGCGCGCAGGTCATGGCCGCGCTTGAGGATCTGCCCGTCCATCCCCACCACGGCATACATGCCCTGGCGGGTGCGCAGGCGGGGGTGCTTTTCGATCCGGTAGAGCGGGTTTTCCGCCGTGCGACGGAAGACGGAAAAGACCGCGCAGTCGCGCAGCGACGATATCCCGTAATCCCGCCATTCCCCGGCGGCGACCATGCGCCCGTACAGCGTGAGGATGATAGACAACTCGGCCCGGTCGAACATGACCTGCGCCGCCGCGCCGCCTGCAATACCGGGAAAGCTCTGCATGTTCATCCGCACATCGTCGCGCCGAATGCGCGGCAAATCAAGCGTCAGGTGAACCGACGGGCAAAGCGGGCATCCGCAGGCCGCATGGGCGCCTGATCACCCAGATCGGCGTCGAGCCAGCCTTCCGCCACAGGGGCAAGCCGCAGATAGGCCGCCGCCACCGCCGCGCGCGGGTCACGCAGCGGTGCGTCTTCGGGCATCAGCTGCGGGGCCGGCACCGCATGGCGCAGCACGATCCGCCGCCAGCGGTGGATCAGCAGCATCCGCGCAGCCGCCGCATCAAGCGGGTCGGACAACCGCGCCTCCCCCAGCGTGGCAAGGTCCGCGGCAAGCCGCTCCAGCGCGACGCGCTGCGCCGGATCAAGCAGCGACCGCCGCCAGTCTTCGGTGATCCCCGTCAGATCGCCGGTGACCACGCAATCGGCATCGCCGGGTGCCTGCCCGGCGGGGACCAGCCCCGCGACCGGCCCCTGCGGGGTCAGCCGGACATGCAGCGCCCAGGCGGCGACCGGCCCCTGCGGCGGGGCATAGATGCGCGCGGTGGCGGGGGCGAAGCTTCCCTCCCCCTCAGCCGTCAGGCGATAGAGCGATGTGCGCCCGGCGCGTTCGCTCGTCACCCAACCGTCGCGTCCCAGACGCGACAGGGCGGTGCGCAGCGCCCCCGGTTCCACCCCGATCCGACCCAGAAGCGCGCCCAGCCGCGCGGTCGAGATCACGCCGCCCCGGTGCTGCACCAGATCGCCGAAGACGGTGATGACCAGCGACCAGACGCGCGGTCGCCCGTCGGCATGCAGCGAAGACAGAAGGGGGGCAAGCGGGTCCATCGCGCGGATGTATCGCGAAGCCCGCCCGGTGAAAAGCGCTGCGAAGAGCGCCGCGCGCGGTTTCGGTTGCCCGGCGGCAAGGCGCGGGTCATTCTAAAGGCGGTCGTTCTGTTAACCGAGGTTTCCATGTACCTGTTCCGTTTCGTGCCTGCTCTCTGCCTGTCGCTTGCCGCCCTGCCCGCCGCCGCGCTGACCTGCGGCAATACCGGCGCGGGGTTCGAAGCCTGGAAGACCGATTTCGCCCAGGTCGCCCGGGCCGAAGGGGTAGGCCAGCGCGGGCTGCAGGCGCTGGCACAGGCGCAATATGCCAGCCGCACCATCTCGGCCGACCGCAACCAGAAAAGCTTCCGGCTGAGCCTCGAGGAATTCATGCGCGTACGCGGGTCGGCCACGATCGTGTCGCAGGGCCGCCAGCGCAAGGCGCGCAGCGCTGATTTCTACGCCGCGCTCGAACGGCAATACGGCGTGCCCGCGGGCGTGATCATCG
>CAZNMV010000535.1:0-1870 GCA_964573835.1 uncultured Aestuariivita sp.
CAGCAGTGGGCGTGGCGCTGGTCACGCTCTCTTCCGCGCCCAGCGCGTCGGTGTCCGTGAAATCCGGCGGCGGCGCGCCGAAGGGATCGGTCAGGCACTCGGCCAGCCCGTCCACAAGCTCCGGACAGGCTTCGATCGCGAGCGATACGAGCAGTTCCTGCAGGTCAAGGCTCTGGGTCCCGGCCGCGCGCATCAGCGTGTCGAAGGGATGGTCGCGATCGAGCGCGGAGGGAAGATTGCGCAGGAAGAGCGCCCAGTCCGCACGCAGCGCGTCGATCCGCGCCTGGTGCGCCGCCTCGGGCACCTGCCATTGGCCCAGATGCCGCTCGGCCCGCTGGGCGAGGTGCAGCACCCGTGCCACCTGCGCATCCGACAGAAGCGGCAGCGCGCGTGCACGCGCCAGCGCCGTTTCGCGCACCATCATCCAGTTGTTCAGAAGGACGGGATGGCTGACAAGGAAGGGCGCCATGCCAAGCCCGGTGGCGTTGCCCACGCCCAGATGCCGCGCCAGCCGCCGGTCGAGCGATGCGCCGCCCACATGTTCGGCCAGATCGACGGTGAATTGACGGATCATCCAGACCGTCAGCATTTCGGCCATGAAGGACAGGCCAAGGCCGGGACGGGACGAGAACTGGTCACGGTCGGCAATGCCGAACTTGCCGTTGCCGTACACGGCGGTGGTGCGCATCAGATAGCCGATGGCATTCACGAAAGCCGCATCCGGCTGGCCGCCCGCGCGCAGGCGGTCGATCACATGACCCCAGAGCCGCACCGACCGGTTCGCGCGGCTCAGGACAAGGTCGCGTTCAGTGAAACGGCCGGCCTCCTGCAGGGGGGCGGCGGCGGCGATGCGGTCGATCTCGGCCCCGTCGGGGACACCGTCATAAAGAACGAAGGCCGCGTCCCAGGCGGTGGCAATCACCCGGTCCGAGCGCTGGTCGTCGGCCAAGGGCTGCGTCACGCAGACAAGCGAATAGGTCCGCCCGCCGAGGGGCAGCGACAGGACGGCCTGACCATAGCCGTCGCCGTCAATCGCCCAGACCGGGCGGGACAGGCGCGCGCCCTCCTCCGACAGGCGCCGCGTGAGCACGCGCAGGAAGGACAGCCGCGTTGGAAAGAAGGCCCCCAGACGTTTCAGCCGCATGACCTCGGCGGGCGGGCGCAAGGGAAGCTGGGCGGGAAGGGCAAGGTCCTTCATGGCAAGGCTCCGAAACTGTCATCGTAGAACCGCGACCAGTTACCGCCCATCAGCGCGCCGATCTCGGCCCCCGAGAAGCCCTTCGACGCAAGACCGTCGCGGATATTGTCCCAGTCGCGGTTGTCGCGGAACCAGGCGGGCATGGGCGGAAAACCCGGGTTCGCCGCGCTGCCTTCGCCATAATCCAGCGACCGCGACCAACGCCCGACGCGCATCCATTCGACCACAGTGTCGGGTTGATCCTGGCAAAGGTCGGAGCCGAAGCCCAGATTGCCGACGCCGTATCGGTCGGCGGCTTCCGCGATCATGGCGCAGAAATCGTCAAGGCTGCAGGCGCTGCCCCCCTTGAGGTGATGGGGATAGAGCGAGAAGCCCAGCATCCCGCCCCGCGCGGTCAGCGCCCGCAGCACCGCGTCGGACTTGTTGCGCAGCGCCGGGTGCCACCAATGCGGATTGGCGTGAGTGATGGCGATGGGGCGCGAGGAGGCATCGATCGCCTCGCGCGTGGAGCGTTCGGCCGAATGGCTCATGTCGATGACGAGGCCCACGCGGTTCATCTCGGCCACGGCCTGCCGGCCGTAACGGGTCAGGCCTGGGTCTTCGGCCTCGTAGCAGCCCGTCGCGAGGAGCGACTGGTTGTTGTAGGTCAGCTGCATGAAGCGGATGCCCATC
>CAZNMV010000536.1:0-1869 GCA_964573835.1 uncultured Aestuariivita sp.
ACGTTCGCCCCGATCTCGCCCGCCTCGCGCCATGTGTCGGGGTTGCCCGCGGTCGTCACCCAGACCGGAAGCTCGGCCGAGACCGGGCGCGGCTGGGTCACCACCGGGAACATGTCGCCCTTGGCTGTCGGGAAGGCCACCGCCTCGCCGCGCCAGAGGCGGCGCAGCTTGTCGATGGCGTCATACATGGCGGGCTTGTTGGCGGGCGGGGTATTCTCGGGGCGCAGGACGAAATCGTCTGGCTGCCAGCCGCTGGCGATGGCAAGGCCCGCGCGCCCGTTGGTCAGGTTGTCGATGACCGACCATTCCTCGGCGATGCGGGCGGTGTGGTGAAGGGGCGCCACGCAGGAGCCTGCCCGCACCGACAGGTTGCGCGTGACCGCCGCGACCGCTGCGCCGGTGACCGAGGGGTTGGGATAGGGTCCGCCGAAGGCGTGGAAATGCCGCTCGGGCGTCCAGACGGCGTTGAAGCCGTTGGCATCGGCGAATTTCGCGCCCTCAAGCAGAAGCTCGTATTTCCCGCGGCCGGCACCGTCATCATTGCCCCAGTAGAACAGGCTGAAATCCATCCTTCGCCCGGGCAGGCGGATCGGGCCGTTCGACACTGCCGCGCGGTTGCCGTCGCCCATCACCACGACGGTGAAGCCGCGCGCCAGCGTGTAGAACAGTTCAAGCACCGAGATGTCGAAGGACAGGCTCGTCACCGCTGCCCAGGTGCGGCCAAGGCCCCGGTCGATCACCGGGTCCATTCCGGCGAAGAAGTTGATCACGTTGCGGTGGGTGACCATCACCCCCTTGGGCGTCCCGGTCGAGCCGGAGGTGTAGATGAGATAGGCGACCCCATCGGGGGTGGAGCAATCCGCAAAGGCGGCGGGGGCCGGGCTCAGCAGGTCGAGCAGCAGAAGTTCGGCCCCGTGATCGGGCAGGCCATGGGCAATGGCCTCTTGCGTGACGATGACGCGCGCGCCGCTGTCGGCGATGTAATGCGCGATCCGGTCCGCCGGATAGGCGGGGTCGAGCGGCACATAGGCCCCGCCCGCCTTCTGGATGCCGAGACATGCCGCCACCATGTCGATGGACCGCGCGCAGTAGAGGCCGACGTGATCACCGGGCGACACGCCCATCCGCGCAAGATGATGGGCGACCGCGTCCGCCCGCGCGGCAAGTTCCGCATAGGTGATGCGGGTCTCCTCGCAGATGAGGGCGGTGGCCTGCGGAGTTTCTGCCACCTGCGCGGCGAAGGCGGCGGGGATCGTGAGCCCGGTGTCATAGCTGCAGGCGGTGGCGTTCCAGTCGTGGTTCAGAAGCGGGAGTTCGCCCTTGGGCAGGATCAGCAGCGTCTCCGGAGCGGTGTCGGGCGTGGCCTTCGCGACGGCCGAGGCAAGCGCGCCGAAACGCGCCGCAAGAAGCGCGGCATAGGCCGGATCGACACGCGCGGCGTCATAGGCCAGACGGCCCGATGCAGGCAGGATGCAGGCCGCCGTGCCCGAAACAGGGGTGTCGCCCTGCGACAGGCCCAGATGCGGCAGGCGCAAGGGCGGCAGCCCCGGGTCGCGCAGCGCAAGGTCAAGCGCGAAGCCGCCCGATGCAGCGGGCGCAAGCGCGGCCCCCACGATCTGCGCGGTCAGATCGGCCAGCGTCGCCGCATTGTCGGGCGCCAGCGGTACCCAGTCCGACAGGAAACCCGCCGCGGCGGGATCCGTGGCAACACCCAGCGCAAGACCAGCCCCTGCACCGGGGCCGGCGGATTGCCGCGCCCAGAGCGTGGCCGCGACTGCCAGTGACGCAAGGTCCTGCCCGGGGGCGATCTCGAGCGGAACATGCTTCCAGTCAGGCTTCGTCGCCCCCTTCTTGATCAGGATCAGGTCG
>CAZNMV010000537.1:0-1864 GCA_964573835.1 uncultured Aestuariivita sp.
ACATCACCGAGCTGGGCAAGTACACGCCCAAGCCCGTGAAGTTCAAGGAGATCGGACCGGGCGAGACCTGCTACCTCGTCGCGGCGATCAAAACACTCGGCGATGTGCGCGTTGGCGATACCATCACGATCGACCACGACCCCGCGGAAGAGGCGCTCGAAGGCTACGCGCCGCCGATCCAGATGGTGTTCTGTGACTTCTACCCCAGCACCACCGAGGGCAAGGGCAACAGCTTTGAGGAGCTCCGCGACGCGATGGAGCGGCTGATCCTCAACGATTCGTCGTTTACCTATCAGGCGGTGCACTCCGAGGCGCTGGGCTTCGGGTTCCGCTGCGGGTTCCTCGGGCTGCTGCACATGGACATCATCCAGGAACGCCTCGAGCGTGAGGGCGGCGTCGAGATCGTGCAGACCGCGCCCACGGTGTCCTACAAAATCAAAATGCGCGGCAAGGGCGGGGAGATCTTCGAGAAGGAGATCCACAACCCCGCCGACCTGCCCGACGCGGGGCTCATCACCGAGTTCAGCGAGCCGATCTGCAAGGTCGAGATCATGACGCCCGGCGAGTACATCGGCGAGATCATGAAGCTGTGCATGGAGCGGCGTGCGGTCTTCAAGAACCAGGGCTTTGTTTCGCACGGGCGCGACATGCTGACCTTCGAGATCCCGCTGGCCGAGATCATCTTCGACTTCTACGACAAGCTCAAGGGCATCAGCCAGGGCTACGCGACGATGGACTACGCCGTCGATCACTACCAGAAGGACGAACTGGTCAAGGTGAGCATCCTGATCAACGGCGAGCCGGTCGAGGCCCTGTCGCTGATCTGCCACCGCGACCGGGCCGTGGCCCGCGGCAAGCTGCTGCTGACCAAGCTCAAGAAGCAGATCGACCGCCACCAGTTCGAGATCCCGCTGCAGGCCGCGATCGGCGGCAAGATCATCGCCCGCGAGACGATCAAGGGCTTCCGCAAGGATGTGACGGCCAAGTGCTACGGCGGCGATGTGTCCCGCAAGCGCAAGCTGCTCGAGGCCCAGAAGAAGGGCAAGAGCAAGATGAAGGCCATCGGCTCGGTGAACATCCCACAGAAGGCGTTTATGGCGGTGCTGGATACGGGGGAGTAAGCGGTGGATTTTCCGTTGATGGGCTTTGTCGCGCAGGTCACGCTTTTCGCGTTTCCCATGTGCTGGCTGCTTCAGTTTCTTGAGAAGCGGATCGTGGGCGTGCGTTCGGACTTCTGGGACGCGTTTCTCGCGAGTTTTCTCTCTCTCATTGGCACCGTGGTGATCAATGTATTCATTATGATCGCGCTCTACCAACTGCCTTGGGGCGTGACCGATCTCATCTGGGCATCGCTTAGTATGGCACTTTGGCTTGTGCTCACACACAAGCTGATGAAACTTGAACCGCGACATGCCCGCAAGATTTCGATCACCATTGTTGCTGTTCTATACGCAATCGATTGGCTGTTGTATTGGATTGGCTTCGAGATCAGTGTAGTAATTTAGATGGCAGCATCAATCCAACCGGCGGGTGGCCCGATGGTGCCGTCTTCGGCTCCTTCGGGATCGAACACCCATGAACCCTGATCCCGAAGGAGACTTTGTCTCCATCGACGATTCCTGTGCCTTCCCCGCCCCGCGGGGGAGGTGCCGAGTCCCCGAGGCGGAGGGGGACTTGGACCGCGTGCGTCTCTCAAGACCCCATCCGTCACGCGAAGATCCGCCTCTGGCGGACCACCTTCCCCGCGGGGCGGGGAAGGCACAAGAGGCGAAGCACTCGTCCGCACTGCGCCGCTTCGCGGCGAGTACGGGCCGGGTGCCCTGCTTACGCGCAGCTTAAGCAGGTTTTACACCGACCAAGACCT
>CAZNMV010000538.1:0-1856 GCA_964573835.1 uncultured Aestuariivita sp.
CGGAAGCTTTCGGTCACGGCCAGCGCCAGCGCCAGCGTCACCGCGCCCCGCAAGCCACCCCAGAGGATGGCGACGCGGTAGGGCCGCTCGACCGGGGGCGACAGCCGCAGCTTCGTCAGCAGCGGCAGAAGCCCGAACAGGATCACCACCCGTGCGGCGATGGCCGCCACGATCACCACGCCCACCAGAAGGACATCGCCGATGCGCACCTCTTCCAGCAGCCGGGGGATGAGCAGCGCGGCCAGGATGAAGATGAGCGCCCCGGCCCAATGCGCCAGCACGTCCCAGAGATAACGCAGGTTCGCCCAGGCCTGCGGCGGCAGGCGCCCCGGCCCGGTCAGGTTCAGCGTCAGCCCCGCCGTGACGACCGCGATGACGCCCGAGGCACCGATGCTCTGTTCCGCCCCGATGAAGGCGAGGTAGGGCAGCGCGACCGAGATCGAGATCAGCGCCAGCTCGTGACGCGAGAAAAGCGCCATGACCCAGACCGCCACCCGTGCGGCCAGCCAGCCGACAAAGGCCCCGCCCGCGATCAGAACCGGAAAGCGCGCCAGCGCCTCGCCCAGGTCGGGGTCGGGCACCCCCAGCATCACGAAACCCATGAAAAGACCGAACAGCGCGATGGCGGCCGCGTCGTTCAGCAGGCTCTCGCCCTCGATGATCCGGGCCAGCCGGCGCGGGGCCGATATGGACCGGAAGATCGTCACCACCGCGGACGGGTCGGTCGTGGACACGATGGCGCCGATCAGAAGGCAGGCCGCGAGCGGCAGCGCGCTTGCCCAGGACAGGGCATAGCCCACGCTGAACGTCGCCACGACCACGGCCACGACGGCCAGCACCAGGATCGGCACCCAGTCGTCGAGCATCCGTCGCAGGTTCATCCCCAGCGTTGCCTGAAACAGAAGCGTCGGCAGGAAGAGATAAAGGAAGACGTTCGACCGGATCGGCAGCCCGAGGATCGCCTCGGCCACCGGGTTGAGGGCATCCGTCAGGTCCGTGCGCAGAAAGAAGATCGCCCCCGCGCCGATCAGCACGCCAAGTACGGCCAGGATCACGCTGTAGGGCAGACGAAGACGCAGCGCGAGCGGCTCTGCCGCGCCGATGACGAGAAACAGGGACGCGATCACCGTCGTGACGAGAACGATATCCATGATCCTGAGATAGCTGGAATCTCCGGCGGGGGGAATCTGCGGCCGTTCTTCATCGATCAGGACGGGCGGGATTGCGTCCCGGGGCCCATCATGGCGGCGCGGGCGCTCACGGATTGCGCGCGGTCAGAACCGTTGGCGGCCTCGGTCTCACACGCGGATCGCGAGGCTTCGCCCGGTGGCGCCACAGCGCGCGGCGGCGTCTGGCCCGATGACCGTCTGAACGGCGACGCGGACGCAATCGCGCGGGAGAAGGCGGGCATTTCAGACCAAAGTCCGATCCGGACTGGGCCCTTGGTGCTGAAAGAGCTTCGACGATTCGCAAATCCCCCGGACCCGATCAACCGGCATGAGTGTCTCCAATCATCGCGATCCCAAGGACGCGATTCCGACTCACTACAGATAGGGAACACTCTGATGGTTTACGTGAACAAAAATGATCTGGCGCACATCCTCGATCAGATCGTCATCGCCGAACAGCATGCTGCCGGAACGCCTCTGACCGATCTGGTCCAGGACCCGCTGCTGCCCTACGGTCTGCGTCTTGTAGACGGGACGCTGAACAACCTCACGCCGGGGCGCGAAGAGTTCGGATCGGCAGACCGCCTGATGCCGCGTCTTCTGGATTCGACCTATCTGACGCAGCCCGCAGACGCGCATCTGGCCGACGCCAACCCGCGCGCACCGCAGGCCGGCCCCACCTCGTAC
>CAZNMV010000539.1:0-1834 GCA_964573835.1 uncultured Aestuariivita sp.
AAGGAAGGCGTGAACGCCACGCTGCCGGTGTCGCTGGTGATGATCCGCGCGATCCGCGACTATCACGACCGCACGGGCTTGCGCGTCGGATACAAGCCCGCGGGCGGGATATCGAAGGCGAAGGATGCTCTGGTCTATCTGTCGCTCATCAAGGACGAGTTGGGCGACCGCTGGCTGCAGCCGGACCTCTTCCGCTTCGGGGCGTCGTCGCTTCTGGGCGATATCGAACGGCAGTTGGAACATCACCTGACCGGCCGCTATTCCGCCGCTTACCGGCATGCGGCGGGCTGACGGCAGGGTCGGGATTTGCGTATTTGGGACGAGAAGAAGCCATGGGCGTGAAAGAGATCTTCGAGAGCATGGACTACGGCCCCGCCCCCGAAAGCGCGGCCGAGGCGCTGGCCTGGCTGGTGGATCAGGGCGACCGTTTCGGGCATTTCATCGACGGCGCCTTCACCGCGCCCGGTGACGGGTTCGACAGCCGCAATCCCGCGACGGGCGAGGTTCTGGCGACCCTGACGCAGGCGACGGCGGCCGACGTGGACGCGGCGGTCAGGGCGGCGCGGGCGGCGCAGCCGCGTTGGGAGCGCCTCGGCGGGTCGGGTCGCGCGCGGTTCCTGTATGCGCTGGCGCGGATTCTGCAGAAACATGCGCGGCTGTTTGCGGTGATGGAGACGCTGGATAACGGCAAACCTGTGCGCGAGAGCCGCGATATCGACGTGCCGCTCGCCCAGCGGCATTTCTATTTTCATGCGGGGATGGCGCAGCTGATGGAGGATCAGTTGCCCGACCGCGCGGCGCTGGGCGTCTGCGGCCAGATCATCCCGTGGAACTTCCCGCTCCTGATGCTGGCCTGGAAGATCGCGCCTGCCTTGGCGATGGGCAACACGGTGGTGCTGAAGCCCGCGGAATATACCTCGCTTACCGCGCTTCTCTTCGCCGATCTCTGCCGTCAGGCGGGGTTGCCGAAGGGCGTGGTCAACATCGTCACCGGCGACGGGGCGGTGGGCGAGATGATCGTGGCGCATCCCGGCATCGACAAGATCGCCTTCACCGGATCGACCGAGGTGGGCCGCCGGATCAGGCAGGCCACCGCCGGGACGGGCAAGGCGCTGACCTTGGAGCTGGGCGGCAAGTCACCCTACATCGTCTTCGATGACGCCGATCTCGATTCTGCGGTCGAAGGGCTGGTCGACGCGATCTGGTTCAACGGCGGGCAGGTCTGCTGTGCCGGTAGCCGCCTTCTGGTGCAGGAAGGCGTGGCCGACCGGTTCCTGACGAAGCTGCGCGCCCGCATGGACAAGCTGCGCATCGGCGATCCGCTGGACAAATGCATCGACGTGGGCGCGATGGTCGACCCGGTGCAGCGCGACCGCATCGCGTCCATGGTCGATGCCTGCCGGGCGGGCGAGGTGCATCGCGCTGATACCGCTCTGCCCGAGGGGGGCTGTTTCTATCCGCCGACGCTGATCACCGGCCTCGCCCCATCCGACCCGCTGATGCAGGAGGAGATCTTCGGCCCTGTCCTCGTCTCCACCACCTTCCGCACGCCGGCGGAAGCGGTGCAACTGGCCAACAACACGCGCTATGGTCTTGCCGCGACGGTCTGGACGGAAAACGTGAACCTCGCGCTCGACGTCGCACCCAAGCTGGCGGCGGGGGTGGTCTGGGTGAACGCCACCAACCTCTTCGACGCCGCCGCAGGCTTCGGCGGCGTGCGCGAAAGCGGGTTCGGCCGTGAAGGCGGGTGGGAAGGGCTGTCGGCCTACACGAAACCCAAGGGCAAGGCGAAGCCGCTGGCCCCGGTCGCGGCGTTCGAAGGATCAGGCGGGCC
>CAZNMV010000540.1:0-1834 GCA_964573835.1 uncultured Aestuariivita sp.
CGGTCATCGCGCCGTGACGCTCAGGGCTTGACCAGACCATGCCCTCGCTCCATGTGACCAGATCGCGGAGCTCGCGGACTTTCGGGTGGCTGGCATCGACCCCGTCATCAACCAGCGGGAGGCCGGATGGATGGAAAAAAAGCACTTCCGCCCCCAGGCGCGTAAGGATGCGCCCGGCCTCTTCCGCGGACAGCCGGCTAAATGAGCGGACCCGCAGCGAGCCATAGAGGATCAGAATACGCGGTGGATGCGTTCGGACGATCGTAGGCCGCAGTCGTTCGCGGTCGATTGAAGCGAAGTGCTGCTCATCAAGCTGAGGGGTGGTCAGGTTCGTCAGGTCGTCAGGCAATTCGTTTTCCCCGATCATCAATAATGAGCTGACCGTCTTCCTTCGCAAGCGGCCCCGGCGGCAGCGTATCAAGCAGGTCTAGAACGGTTTCAGATGGGCGGCAGAGCCGAACGCCCTTATGCGTGCAGACGAAGGGGCGGTTGACCAGGATCGGATGTTCCACCATCGCAGAGAGGAGAACCTCGTCCGACACACCGGTCACGGTAAGCCCCATTGCTTCTGCCGGGCTTCGCGCAACGCGCAGTGCCTCCCGTGGGGTTACGCCGGCCGCAGCGAACAGACCTAAGAGCTGTGCACGCGTCCAACCCGTTTCCAAGTAGTTGATCACCGTTGGCAGGGTGCCCGCAGCGTGCAGAATCGCCAAAGTGTTGCGCGATGTCCCGCAGTCCGGATTGTGGTAGATGACGACACTCATGCCGGAAAGCGCTCCCTTGTGCGGTTGGCGAACCAGACGAGTGAAAGCATCACGGGAACCTCCACCAGAACGCCGACCACCGTCACCAGCGCAGCCCCGGAATTGAGACCGAACAGGCCAATGGCCACAGCAACGGCCAGCTCGAAGAAATTCGATGTACCGATCAGCGCGCAGGGGGCGGCCACCTTATGCGGCACTTTCCAGCGCCACGCCCAGAAATAGGCGATGGCAAAGATCCCGTAGGACTGGATCAGGATCGGCGTGGCAAGCAGGACGATCAGGAACGGGTTTTCCGTGATGACGCTGCCCTGAAACCCAAACAACAGCACCACCGTCAGGAGCAACCCCAGAACCGAGGCGGGCTTGATCCGCGCGGTAAAGGCAGAAACTGCTGTTTCTCCGCCCCGGGTCATCAGTCTGGACCGAGTGAAAATGCCCGCAGCAAGCGGCAGAACGACATAGAGAACCACGGAAAGAACCAGCGTTTCCCAAGGAACGGCGATATCGGTCACGCCAAGCAGCAGAGCCACGATGGGCGCAAAGGCGAAAACCATGATCACATCGTTCAGTGACACCTGGACCAGCGTGTAATTCGGATCCCCTTTTGTAAGTTGGGACCAGACGAAGACCATCGCCGTGCAGGGTGCTGCCCCGAGCAGGATCAGCCCGGCGATGTACTGGCCAGCATCCGCCGGGTCGATTAGGTCCGAAAAGACATGTTCGAAGAACAGGACGCCGAGGGCGGCCATGGTGAAGGGCTTGATCAGCCAATTCACGACCACGGTTATGATCAGGCCCTTGGGGCGCTGGCCCACGCCCTTGAGCGCGCTCAGATCCACGGCGACCATCATCGGATAGACCATCGCCCAGATCAGGACAGCGACCACCAGATTGACCGAGGCATATTCGAGCACGGCCAACGCTGCAAACAGGCCCGGCAGCAGCGAGGCGAGCACGATGCCCGCGACGATGCACAGCAGCACCCAGACAGACAGATAGCGTTCAAAAAGGGACATTGATCAACCTTGGGCTCTAGCAGGGGTTATGCAGCAGGCAGACTCGCTACGAAT
>CAZNMV010000541.1:0-1823 GCA_964573835.1 uncultured Aestuariivita sp.
CCGAGGGCGCCGTAGTCGTTTTCGGCGATCTTGCGCAGGATGCGGCGCATGATCTTGCCGGAGCGGGTTTTCGGCAGGCCGGGGGCCCATTGGATGAGGTCGGGCGATGCGATGGGGCCGATCTCGGTGCGGACCCAGGCGCGCAGCTCCTTCATCAGCTCATCGCTGGGCTCGATCCCGTTCATCAGGGTGACATAGCAATAGATGCCCTGGCCCTTGATGGCATGCGGGTAGCCGACCACGGCAGCCTCGGCCACCTTGGCATGGGCGACGAGCGCCGATTCCACCTCGGCCGTGCCCATCCGGTGGCCCGACACGTTGATCACATCGTCCACCCGGCCGGTGATCCAGTAATCCCCGTCGGCGTCGCGCTTGCATCCGTCGCCCGAGAAGTAATAGCCCTTGTAGTCCGAGAAATAGGTCTTCTCGAACCGGTCGTGATCGCCCCAGACGGTGCGCATCTGCCCCGGCCAGCTGTCCTTGATCGCCAGCACGCCTTCGGTCGGGCTGGCATGGATTTCCTCGCCCGATTGCGGGTCGAGCACCACCGGCACCACGCCGAAGAACGGCTTCATCGCCGCCCCCGGCTTGGTCGCATGCGCGCCCGGCAGCGGGGTGAGCAGGTGCCCGCCGGTTTCCGTTTGCCACCATGTGTCGACGATCGGGCAGCGGCCCCCGCCCACCACGTCATTGTACCAGTTCCACGCCTCGGGGTTGATCGGTTCGCCCACCGTGCCCAGAAGCTTGAGCGAGGATAGATCGCATTTCGTTACGAATTCATTACCCTGACCCATCAGGGCGCGGATTGCGGTCGGCGCCGTGTAGAACTGGTTAACGGAGTGTTTCTCGCAGACCTGCCAGAAGCGCGACGCGTCCGGATAGGTCGGCACACCTTCGAACATCAGCGTCGTCGCGCCGTTCGCCAAAGGCCCGTAAACAATGTAGGAATGTCCGGTGACCCAGCCCACATCGGCGGTACACCAGTAAACGTCGCCTTCATGATAATCGAAGGTAATTTCATGGGTCAGGGCGGCGTAAACCAAATATCCACCAGTTGAGTGCACAACCCCCTTGGGCTGCCCGGTCGAGCCCGATGTGTAGAGAATGAAAAGGGGGTCTTCGGCATTCATTTCGGCAGGCTGGCTGACGTCTGACGCCTCCAGCGCCATTTCATTGTAGTCGTAATCGCGCCCGTCGACCCATGTGGTCTGGCCGCCGGTGCGCTTGACGACAAGGCACTTCACGCTGTCCTTGCAGTGCAGGAGGGCTGCATCGGCATTGGATTTGAGCGGGGTCTTGCGGCCGCCGCGCGGCGCTTCGTCGGCGGTGATGACGACCTTGGCGTCCGAGCCGTTCACCCGCGCGGCCAGTGCGTCGGGCGAGAAGCCGGCGAAGACGATGGAGTGGATGGCACCAATCCGCGCGCAGGCCAGCATGGCATAGGCCGCTTCGGGGATCATCGGCAGGTAGATCACCACGCGGTCACCCTTGCGCACGCCCATGGTCTCAAGGATGTTGGCCATCCGGCAGACGCTGCCATGCAGGTCGCGATAGGTGATGTGCTTGGCGGGTTCATTGGGATCATCCGGCTCGAAGATGATCGCGGTCTGATCGCCACGGGTCGCCAGATGCCGGTCGACACAATTGGCCGCAACGTTCAGCGTGCCATCGGCAAACCAGTTGATCTTGACCTGACCCAGCGTGAAATCAACGTCCTTCACCTGCGTCGGCGCCTTCATCCAGTCCAGACGCCGCGCCTGCTCCGCCCAGAACCCATCAGGATCAGACACAGACCGCGCATACATCTCCTCATACCGCGCCGC
>CAZNMV010000542.1:0-1823 GCA_964573835.1 uncultured Aestuariivita sp.
CCCATATCGTGGCGCTGCCGGTGCGCGCCTACCGGCTGATCCTGTCGCCCTGGGTCGGATTCAACTGCCGCTATCAGCCGACCTGCAGCGCCTATGCGCTCGAGGCGCTGGAAAAGCACGGCGCGGTGAAGGGATCGGCGCTGGCCGCCGCCCGCATCTGCCGCTGCCATCCCTGGGGCGGGTCGGGCTATGACCCGGTGCCTGAGCGCAAGGACGATTAGGGACGCTCAAAGGTGATGATGACTTCGCCGATAGGAATTCCGAAGCGGGACATGTAGGCGCGGTTCAGCAGCCGGTCGTCCGACAGAAGCCACATCCAGTCGTCGAAGGCCACCCGCATCGTGCCGTCGGGCACCGGCAGGTCGATCACGTATTGCCAATTGAAGGTGTCGCCGCGTTCTTCGCCCCGGGCGATGCCGATGACGCCGGGCGCGGTGCCTTCCCATGTCTGGGGGCCGGTCTTCTTAAGCGTCCAGACGCGCTGTTCGGTCGACCCGTCCTCGTAGACGAAATCCTCGACCAGCGTCAGGCGTTCGCCATCCCATGTGCCGGTGATGTCCACCTCGAACCGGCGGCGCACGGTGCCGAAGACATCGTTAAACTGCCCGTAGGCGCGCGTCTTGCCGGCGAAGAAGACCTCGAGGTCCAGCGCGCGGTCGGACAGCTTGGCATCGTCGAGCGCGGGCCTCCCGGAGCAGGCGGCAAGGAACAGGACGATGGCAAGGGCGGCGAGGCGGAGCATGGCAAGGGGGCCTTTGTGGTGAACAAGGCATGACATGGGGCGCGGCGCGGCGCTGTCCAGCGGGTGCGGACGCCGACGCGGCGTCCGCCAAGGTCCCGACGCGGGACCTGATGCGCGCGCGGCACCACCTGCGCGCCGGACCCCGCGTCCGGGGTCCGGGCCATGATCCGCGTCGGATCATGGCCCGCTTGCCCGGCCGCGCGCGACAGGATAGACCCGCGACCATGCGCGACACGCCAGATGACGACATTCACCCGCTGTTCCACGGCGCCCCCAAGGCGACCGAGTTCCGCAAGCTGCGCAAGCGGATCATCCGCAACGTGCGCGAGGCGATCGAACATTACGGGATGGTGCAACCGGGCGCGCGCTGGCTTGTGTGCCTGTCGGGCGGCAAGGACAGCTACACCCTGCTGGCCGCCCTTTACGAGCTGCAGTGGCGCGGGCTTTTGCCCGTCGACATCCTGGCCTGCAATCTCGATCAGGGTCAGCCGGGCTTTCCCGCGACCGTCCTGCCCGAGTTCCTTGCGCGGATGGGCGTGCCGCACCGGATCGAATACCAGGACACCTATTCCATCGTGGTGGACAAGGTGCCGCAGGGGCGGACCTATTGCGCGCTCTGTTCCCGGCTGCGGCGCGGCAACCTGTACCGCATCGCCCGCGAAGAGGGCTGTTCGGCCGTCGTGCTGGGCCATCACCGCGACGACATCCTCGAGACCTTCTTCATGAACCTCTTCCACGGCGGGCGTCTGGCGACCATGCCGCCGAAACTGGTGAACGAGGAAGGCGATCTGTTCGTCTGTCGCCCGCTGGCCCATGTGGCCGAGGCCGATTGCGAGGCCTTTGCCCGCGCGATGAATTACCCCATCATTCCCTGCGATCTCTGCGGCAGCCAGGACGGGTTGCAGCGCATGCAGGTCAAGGCCATCCTCGATGGCTGGGAGAAGAATAGCCCCGGCCGTCGTCAGGTGATGTTCCGCGCGCTGATGAATGCGCGGCCGTCGCACCTGCTGGACCCCAAGCTGTTCGATTTCGCGGGGCTGACGCTGGGTCCGCGCAAATTCGATGCAAATGCCGGGGACAT
>CAZNMV010000543.1:0-1822 GCA_964573835.1 uncultured Aestuariivita sp.
TCCGCAAGGACGGCCTGATCATGGCCGACAACACCGATGGCTACGGCTTCATCGAAAACCTCCGTCAGGGCGCGCCTGACTGGGATGCGAAGACCACAACGGCGGTTGTCCTGGGCGCGGGGGGTGCTGCGCGCGCGGTTGTCGCGGCGCTGGCCGATGCCGGGGTGCCGCAGATCCTCTTGACCAACCGCACCCGTGTGCGCGCCGACAAGCTGAAGGAAGATTTCGGCAAGAGGGTGCAGGTCCATGACTGGGTGCAGGCGGGAAACATCATCGAAGACGCAAACCTTGTCGTGAACACCACCTCGCTTGGCATGGTGGGCAAGGCCGAACTGCGCGTGCCGCTCGATGCACTGCGGCCGGGCATGATCGTGACCGATCTGGTCTATACCCCCCTCAAGACCCGCCTTCTGGCCGAGGCCGAGGCCGCGGGCTGCGTCACCGTCGATGGGCTGGGGATGCTGTTGCATCAGGCAGTGCCGTGTTTCGAACGCTGGTTCGGGCAGCGCCCGGTCGTCGACGCGGCGACGCGCGCCGCCGCGCTGAGATGACGTTCAGACTTGGGCTGACCGGGTCCATCGGCATGGGCAAAAGCACGACAGCGCGGCTCTTTGCGGAAGAAGGCTGCGCCGTCTGGGATGCCGACGCCGCCGTGCACCGACTTTATGCCCAAGGGGGGGCGGCGGTCGCCCCGATGCAGGCGGCGTTTCCCGAGGCGGTCAGGGATGGTGCCGTGTCGCGCGATGCGCTCAAGCGGATCATCTCTGACGATCCCGGCGCGCTCCGCCGGATCGAGACGATCGTGCACCCCCTTGTCGCCGAAGACAGGGCCCGGTTTGTCGACGCGGCCGAGGCCGATATCCTTGTCTTCGACATCCCGCTGCTGTTCGAGACCGGCGGCGCTGCGGCGATGGACGCCGTCGCCGTCGTCACCATCGATGCCGAAACCCAGACCCAGCGCGTCCTGTCGCGCGGAACCATGACCCGCGACCAGTTCGAGGCGATCCGCGCCAAGCAGATGGCCGACGCCGAAAAACGGACACGCGCCGATTATGTCATTGTCACCGACAGCGTTGAACATGCCCGCGCGCAGGTGCAGTCTGTGGTCCGGCAGATCAGGGACCGGATGGCGCATGCGTGAAATCGTGCTCGATACCGAAACGACAGGGTTCGACCCCGAAACCGGCGACCGCATCGTCGAAATCGGCGCGGTCGAACTGTTCAATCATGTCGCCACCGGCCGCACCTTTCATCAATACATCAACCCCAAGCGCGCCATGCCCCAGGAAGCCTACGAGGTGCATGGGCTGGGCGACGATTTCCTGGCGGACAAGCCCGTTTTCGCGATGATCGGGCAGGCCTTCGTCGATTTCATCGGCGATGCGCGGCTGGTGATCCACAACGCTGCCTTCGACATGAAGTTCATCAACGCCGAATTGCGGATGATGGGCCTTGCATCCATCCCCTTCGACCGCGCGGTCGACACGCTGGCGATCGCGCGGCAGAAGTTTCCGGGGTCTCCCGCCTCGCTCGACGCGCTGTGTCGGCGGTTCGGGATCGACAATTCGTCGCGCACGCTGCATGGCGCGCTGCTCGATTCCGAAATTCTGGCCGAGGTCTATCTCGAGCTTATCGGCGGCAGACAGCCCGATTTCGCGCTGTCGCTGGCGACCGACCGGCAGGATGACGGGACCGACACTGCGTGGCGCGCACCGTCGCGACCGCAGGCTCTGCCCTCGCGTCTTTCGGAAGAGGAACGCGCCGCCCACGCCGCCTTCGTCGCCCGGTTGGGCGACGATGCGTTGTGGAACAGAACCTGATG
>CAZNMV010000544.1:0-1821 GCA_964573835.1 uncultured Aestuariivita sp.
GTCACGACCGTGTCATTCTCGCGGCACGGGCGGCGCGACACGAGCACGAAGTCTCATGTCTGGCGGGGCGATTCCTGCCGTGTTTCGCTGCCCTGGGCGATTTCGGACTCCGTTCGGGGCGGGGATGTGCGGGTGTCGCTGAACTACCGATTGAGCAACGGGCAGGCGGGACCGGACAGCAAGACGCTGACCGTCGTCGGCGCGGCGCTCGACCCTGCCACGGTGCGGGCCGATATCCGCAATCCGACCTATGAGGCCGCGATCCATCACATGTCGCGCTTTCAGAACTTCGCCTCAGATGGCTGGCCGCTGGCCGGGCAGGGCTTTGGCGTGGGTGCGCTCGGGGCACCGGATGCAGAGCAGATGTGGAACTGGAAGGCCAACCTCGCCGGGCGGATCGCGGGGCTTGATGCCGCCTTTGCCCGGGCCGCGGCGCACCCGGCGACGATGCGGGCCGCCGGGTTCGTCGACCTGCCCGACTTCACGCCCGAACAGGTCAAGCTGCAGGCCCTGCAATCGCTGGTGGGGCAGGATTACTTCCTGCCTGCACAGGCGGGCGGCAGCTGGCAGGCGATTTCCACGCGGCTTTCCTTCGCCGACGACATCGTGCGGACCGAGGCAGAGGTCGCCGCGGGCAATCCCCCTCCGGGTTGGTAGGGGCGATAACCCCCCTTTCCATTCCCCGCTTTGCGTGAAATAGGGGGCTGCCAAATGAACATCCGTCAGGAGATCACCGATGGAGATTCGTGAGGCGCTCACCTTCGACGACGTGCTTCTTGTGCCGCAGGCGTCCAGCGTTCTGCCTTCCACGGCGGACACGCGCACCTTCGTGACGAAGTCGATCGCGCTCAACATCCCGCTTCTGTCGAGCGCGATGGACACCGTGACCGAGGCGCGCATGGCCATCGCCATGGCGCAGGCGGGCGGCATGGGCGTGATCCACCGCAATCTCGACATCGACGCCCAGGCGCGCGAGGTGCGCCGGGTGAAACGTTTTGAGTCCGGGATTGTCTATAACCCCATCACGCTTACCCCCGACCAGACGCTGGCCGATGCGAAGGACCTGATCCGCCTGTACGGCTTTTCCGGCTTTCCCGTGGTCGATGCGCAGCGCCGCGTCGTGGGCATCGTGACCAACCGCGACATGCGCTTTGCCGCCGCCGACGACACGCCGGTGCGGGTGATGATGACGTCGGACAACCTCGCCATCCTGCGCGAACCGGCCGACCGCGACGAGGCGATCAGCCTGATGAAGTCGCGCCGGATCGAAAAGCTGCTTGTCACCGACCGCGACGGCAGGCTGACCGGCCTGCTGACGCTGAAGGACACCGAACAGGCCGTCCTGAACCCCACCGCCTGCAAGGACCATCTGGGCCGGTTGCGGGTGGCTGCGGCCTCGACCGTGGGGGATGCGGGCTTTGAACGCTCATCGGCTCTGATCGATGCGGGGTGTGATCTGATCGTGATCGACACCGCGCATGGCCATTCCGAAGGCGTCGCGCTGGCGGTCGAGCGGGTCAAGAAGCTGTCGAACGAGGTGCAGGTTGTCGCGGGCAATGTGGCCACGGCGGAAGCGACGCGCGCGCTGATCGGCGCGGGGGCGGATGCGGTGAAGGTGGGGATCGGCCCGGGCAGCATCTGCACCACGCGCATCGTGGCGGGCGTGGGCGTGCCGCAGCTGACCGCGATCATGGATTGCGCGCAGGCTGCGGGCGACGTGCCGGTGATCGCCGATGGCGGCATCAAGTTTTCGGGCGATTTTGCCAAGGCGATTGCGGCGGGCGCATCCTGTGCCATGGTTGGCAGCATGATCGCGGGGAC
>CAZNMV010000545.1:0-1810 GCA_964573835.1 uncultured Aestuariivita sp.
GTTCGCAAATATCCCGGGGGTGAGCGCCGCAAGGCGCGAGGGGGCAGAGCCCCCTGAAACGGCAAATGCCGCCCGAAGGGGCGGCATTCATCCGTCGCGACAGGTGTCGCTTACGCGGGCAGCGCGCCCTTGGCCTGGGCCACGATGGCGCCGAAGGCTTCGGGTTCGTGCACGGCCAGATCGGCAAGCACCTTGCGGTCCACCTCAATGCCCGCAAGTGCCAGACCGTTGATGAAGCGCGAATAGGTCAGCGCCTCGTCATGCATGCGCACGGCGGCGTTGATCCGCTGGATCCACAGGGCGCGGAAATTGCGCTTGCGGTTCTTGCGGTCGCGGGTCGCATACTGATTGGCCTTGTCGACGGCCTGCTTGGCCACCTTGAAGGTGTTCTTGCGGCGGCCGTAATAGCCCTTCGCCGCCTTGATGACTTTCTTGTGACGGGCGTGCGTGGTGACGCCCCCTTTGACGCGGGACATGGTTCAGGCCTCCTATCAGCGGTCGTAGGGCATGTAGCCCTTGACGATCTTGGCATCGGGTGCGCTGAGCGTGGTCGTGCCGCGCGCGTTGCGGATGAACTTGGTGGTCCGCTTGATCATGCCGTGACGCTTACCGGCCTGCGCCGAGACGACCTTTCCGGTCGCCGTCACCTTGAAGCGCTTCTTCGCGCTCGACTTGGTCTTCATCTTGGGCATTTCCGTCTCCCGTTCAGATCGGTTGCATGCGCGACTCGGCATGCCACTGTTGGCCGGCCGCGCAGAATGAGCGCGCCGGATACGCCACACGCCGCCTTTTGGCAAGAGGGGTCAGGGCAGGACGCGCGCCACAACCGAATAGAAGACGCCGGGAATATCTTGCAGCTGATAGCCGCCGGGCTTGGCCGTGAGTGCATAAATCACCATGCCGCCCGAGATCAGCACCGACAGGGCCGAGGCGCGTGGCCCCCGCCCGTCGGAGATCGCGCTCAGGATGCCAATGGCCGACATCGCGCCCAAGATGAGCCCGAGGATGAGAATCAGGTCCGTATCCATGTGTCTCTCCTGCCCCCGGTCGGGCAGATTAGCCCGGATCGGTCGTGAAAATCAAACGTTCGTCGCAGGGCGCGACGCGCAGGATGTTCGTCGTGCCCGGGACGTTGAAGGGCACACCTGCGGTAACGACGATCTGGTCGGTTTCGGTGGCGAAGCCGCCCTGCCGCGCGGCGCGGGCGGCGTTGACCACCGCTTCCTTGAAGCGGCCCATCTCGCCCGTCATCACGCAGTTGCAGCCCCAGGACAGGCAAAGCCGCCGCGCCGTGCGCCGCAGCGAGGTCATCGCGATGATCGGAACGCCGGGGCGTTCGCGCGCGGTCAGAAGCGCGGTGGTGCCCGACTGGGTGAAGCAGCAGATCGCCTTGATGTCCGTCGTCTCGGCGATTTCGCGGGCGGCGGCGACGATGGCATGGGCAACGGTGTCGCCCCGCACACTGCGCGAGGCGGCGATGATCTGGGTATAGGTCGGGTCTGCCTCGACCTCGGTCGCGACCTTGTCCATGGTGCGGACCGCCTCGACCGGGTACTGACCGGCGGCACTTTCCGCCGAGAGCATGATCGCGTCCGAGCCTTCGTAGATCGCGGTCGCTACGTCCGAAACTTCGGCGCGGGTCGGCATCGGGCTCGTGACCATGCTTTCCAGCATCTGCGTCGCCACGATCACGGGCTTGGCCGCCGCGCGGCAGCGGCGCACCAGCCGTTTCTGGATCGGTGGCACCGCCTGCACCGGCAGCTCTACCCCAAGATCGCCGCGGGCGACCATGATGCCGTCGCTCGCGGCA
>CAZNMV010000546.1:0-1810 GCA_964573835.1 uncultured Aestuariivita sp.
TGTGGTCATCGCGCTGGCTCTGTGTGCAGAGCCCGAATTGATCGTGGCGGATGAACCGACAACGGCGCTTGATGTCTCGATTCAGGCGCAGATCAACGCGCTCTTGCGTCAACTGTGCCGCGAACGCGGGACTGCCGTGATGCTGGTGACGCATGACATGGGTGTGATCGCCGAAACGGCGGACCGCGTCGCCGTGATGTATGCCGGGCGGATCGCCGAAATGGGGGCGGTCGAAGACGTGGTCAGACGCCCGCGCCATCCCTATACCGAGGGTCTCATGGCCTCGATCCCCAACATGCATGGGGATGTCGCGGACTTGCAGATGATCCCCGGCTCGATGCCGCGGCTGGATGCGATCCCGCAGGGCTGTGCGTTCAATCCAAGATGCTCCCATACGGGCGCGCGTTGTCGAACCGAAGTTCCCCGGATCGACGGGACGGGGGCCGCCTGCTGGCTGGCACTGGAAGGAGCAACCGAGTGAACCGGACAGCTGCCATTCTCGAAGCCGTGGCGTTGGAGCGTCGCTTCGACGTCTCTGCACCATGGCTGAACCGCATCATCGAGCGCAAACCCCGACAGACCCTTCGGGCGGTCGACGGGGTCGATTTCCAGATCCGGCGGGGTCAGACTTTGGCCATCGTGGGAGAGTCCGGTTGCGGCAAGAGCACGATCGCCAAGCTGGTCACAGGCCTCTACGAACCTTCAGGCGGTGCCATCCGGTTCCACGGCGACCCCGACCGCATGCAGATGATCTTTCAGGACCCTTACGCGTCCCTCAATCCGCGCTGGAGGGTAGGTCGCATCATCGCCGAACCCTTGCGCACGCTTCGGCCCGGGACCCCGGATGCCGATGTCGAGGCCCGTGTCCATGAACTCTTGCAGACCGTCGGTCTGTCGGCTTCCGATGCGTCGAAATATCCTCACGCGTTTTCAGGCGGTCAACGGCAACGGATCTCGATCGCGCGGGCGCTTGCGGGAGACCCGGAGTTCCTGGTCTGTGACGAGCCTACCTCGGCGCTGGACGTGAGCGTGCAGGCGCAGGTGCTGAACCTGATGAAACGGCTGCAAAGGGAGTTCGGCCTGACCTATCTGTTCATCAGTCACGACCTGTCCGTCGTGCGTCACATGGCCGATGAAATCGCTGTCATGTACCTGGGGCGCATCGTCGAAATCCAGCCGAAGGCCGATCTGTTCGAACGCCCCTTGCACCCCTATACACGGATGTTGCTGGACACGATCCCTGACCTGCAAGAGCCCAACCGGGACCGGAAACCCATGGGCGGCGAAGTGCCGTCACCCATCGCGCCGCCCAAAGGGTGCAGTTTCCATCCACGCTGCCCTCTGGCCTCTGACCGCTGCACGTCGGAACGTCCTGTGCGCAAGCCGGATGTCCATCAGGGCCGTGTGGCGTGCTTTGCCGCCGAGGACATTCCCGGATGAGCCATGTCGTATCCGTCACGTGCCGCACCATCGCCCCCCCCGCCGGGGCCTTGACGATGCCGGGCCGCGCGTTCGAGCGCCTGCGCCACGGCTCTGCGCATCTTGTGGAGCAATGCCGTCTGCCGTTGCAACAGGCGCTGGATCTGAACGCGTCTGCCGTCCTCATGGCCTGGCTAGGTCAGGCGCCAGCGAGACGGAACATGCGGTGATGCCTGCCAGTCAGATGCAGGACGGGTCTGACAGGGCGCATGCTCTTGCCGACATCCTTCTGCTGAATGCGAATACCAACACGGCGATGACGGACAAGATGCAAAGCGCCGCGCGCGCCCTGCATGCGAACTGCCGCGGGGCAACCGTCACGCGCGGCTAC
>CAZNMV010000547.1:0-484 GCA_964573835.1 uncultured Aestuariivita sp.
CGATGTGGCGCGGCTGGGTGACGAACTTCTCGATGAAGATGCGGTCGTCGCCGAAACTGCTGGCCGCCTCGTTCTTCGAGGACTGGAAGCCCTCGCGCGCCTCGTCGTCGGACCAGGCGATGCGCATCCCCTTGCCGCCGCCGCCGGCGCTGGCCTTGATCATCACCGGATAGCCGATCTCGCGGCTGATCTTCACCGCTTCCTCGGCGTCCTCGATCAGGCCCATGTAGCCCGGCACGGTGCTGACCCCGGCCTCCTGCGCGATCTTCTTCGAGGTGATCTTGTCGCCCATCGCCTCGATCGCGCCCTGGGGCGGGCCGATGAAGGCGACGCCCTCGGCGGCCAGCGCCGCGGCGAACTTCGGGTTCTCGGACAGGAAGCCATAGCCCGGATGCACCGCCTCGGCGCCGGTCTGGCGGATCGCGTCCATGATCCGGTCGATCACGATATAGGACTGGTTGGCGGGCGGGGGCCCGATATGCAC
>CAZNMV010000547.1:494-1809 GCA_964573835.1 uncultured Aestuariivita sp.
GCTTCATCGGCCATCTGCACATGCAGGGCGTCACGATCCGCGTCGGAATATACGGCGACCGTGGCGATGCCCATCTTGCGGGCCGTCTTGATGACCCGGCAGGCGATTTCACCGCGGTTGGCGATCAGGATCTTCTTGAACACGTCTCGTCCCTTTCGGTTCTTGTCCCGGCATGCGAATGCGCGGGAGTCAGGCAAGTCTTGCAAGGCGGAAGAATGGCGATGTGTGGCGCCGGACCGTCCGCGCCGCGCAAAAGAAATGGCCCGGTCCACGCGGGACCAGACCAGTCTGATGGGGAAGGGTAAACGTCTTGGTTCTTGAAGGCAGAAGAGCTGCTGGAGGGACCTGCCTTGTCACGGAGCGTGCCGCAGGACGGCACCGGCACAAACGGCGACCTGCGCGCAGCCGGGAAATGCGCTGGAAACCGCCCAATCGCGGAGGGGTTGCGCCGGTTCCCGCCGATGGGCATCGGCGAAAGACCGCCCGCCCGGGGTATCGTCGCGCCGCCTGTCATTCCGGCGCCTCGAAGAGGTCGGGAAAGGCCGCCGCCGCCGCGGGATAGTCCACCACCAGCCGCGCCGCGTAGTCCTCGGGGTCGAACGGATCGTCGACCGGCAGCACCTCGCGCCCGAACAGCCAGGACAGCCGGCCGGCATCGAGATTGCCGCGCTCGAACGGTTCGTCCCCGAAATGCTCGATCAGCGCGGCAAGGAACGCCTCGTCCGCCTCGCGGTCGGCGGGGCGCCGGTCGGCATGACGCTCGCGCCGCTTGATCGGCGTGACGCCCCTGGGGTTGGCGCGACGGATGGTGAACTGGAAATCGGTGCCGGGAAGGCGGCCCGGAAAGCCGCGATGCTTCAACATGCCCTGCCCCCCGTCACCGTGCCGGGGCGGGCGAACGGGACAGGCGAAACCGCCTGTCCCGCGCGTGTCTTACTTGTACTTGCCCGTGTAGGCCGGCTCGATCGAGATCGGCTCGGGGTTGACGTAGACGACTTCTTCCTGCTTCGGCGAACAGGCGGCGATGAAAGCCACCAGGCTGAGGCCGAGCACGACCTTGACGCTCTTGGACATGAAGATCTCCTATAAGGTATCGGATCCGCCCGATTTTCCGGTCCGGATCCCATGAAGGTACAGGTCACTGTCCCGCAACCTGTTCCAAGTGTACCCGAAACCGTGGCAGATGTGAAATCAAGTGGCGAAAGCGCATCGCTTTGCCGCGCCACTGATTCTTTGCGGCAACATGGTGCCGGACAGGCGGAAAGCCGCCGCATGATCAAAATCCCTCCCAGACGCAGACGCCATCGGCGATGCG
>CAZNMV010000548.1:0-1808 GCA_964573835.1 uncultured Aestuariivita sp.
CTCTCGCCGGTGGCGAGTAGAACGCCGGTGGCGCGGCCGTCCTCGATCAGGACACGCGCCACTCGCGCACCCGTCCGTATCTCGAGGTTCTGCCGTGCCCGCGCGGGTTTGAGGAAGGCTTGCGCCGAGGACCAGCGCCGCCCGTTGCGGGTGGTCGTCTGGTAAAAACCCATGCCCTCCTGTCGGGCGCCGTTGAAATCGGGGTTCTCCGGCAGTCCCGCCTCGCGGGCGGCCTGCAGGAATGCCGCGCACAGCGGGTGGCGGTGGCGCGGCGCCGAGACCGAGAGCGGCCCGTCGCTGCCGTGGAACGCGTCGCGATGGGTGTCGTTGGCTTCGAGCGCGCGAAAGACCGGCAGGACATCCTCATAGGACCAGCCGGTGCAGCCCGTCTGCGCCCAGTCCCTGTAATCCTCGGCCTGACCGCGCACATAGAGCATCGCGTTGACCGAAGATCCGCCGCCGATCACGTGGCCCTGCGGCAGAAGGTAGGGACGACCGCCCAGTTCGGCCTGCGGTTCGCCCAGGTAGCGGGTCATGTAGCGGCTGTCGCGGTTGACGCGGAAGAAGGTGGCGGGGATGTGAAACCACGGGCTGCGATCCCAGTCGCCTGATTCCAGCAACAGCACCCGGTGGCGCGGGTCTTCCGAGAGACGCGCCGCGATCAGGCACCCGGCAGAGCCGCCCCCGACGACGATATAGTCAAACTGCGCCACCTTCCGTCCTCCGTTGCCTCGTGCTGCCCTGCGCTCGGGTCATTTGGGCGGCGGACCGGCCAGCAGCGCCTCGCGCGTCCAGCTTTGCACCTGACCGGCGCGCGGGCTGGAGGTCAGGTCCATCTCGAAGCCGCAGCGCACCATGTCGCTGCGGTGGCGCGTCTCGCCGATCAGGATCGGCGTGTCATCGGCGCCGAAATAGGTCAGCGACCGCACGAGGATCGGGTCTTCGGGCCGGATCTGCAGCAGCAGCGCGTCGTAGTCACCGGCAAGCCGCGCCTGCATGTCCCAGGCCGCTCGCGCCAGTTTCAGTCGCCGCTTGACGAGGTCGATGATGGAACTCGTCGCCGCGGCATGCGTCAGGCCCAGGCGCCCAGCGATTTCGGCCGTCATCACCCGGTCGTCGATGGCGACCGGAACATGTGCCAGCGCGCGCACCCTGCGCAGCGACAGGACCGGCGTGCCCGCGTCGATCTGCAGCGCGGCGGCCTCGGGCGCGGTCGCGGGGCGCGTGTCGAAGGCGTGGATCTGATGCGAGACCGCGCCGCCGCTCAGTTCGTACTGGTCCTCGGTGTCCATGTTGGGCCGCAGCTTCTCGACAAGCGGCGGCACGACGAAGGTGCCCGCGCCGCGCCTGCGCGTCAGCAATCCCGACTGCGTGAGGTCGGCCAATGCCTGCCGCACCGTCGCCTTCGCCACGTCGAAATGCTGCGCCAGCTGTTCGTCGGTCAGGAACTTCTCGTCCGGGTCCGGCCACTTGGCGATCATGCCGATCAGGCGTTGCCGGATCTGGAGGTAGAGCGGCACCGGGCTGTCCCGGTCCAGGCCGTCCGACGCGTTTTGCATTTTCTCCCCTTCACCTGCCATCCTGCCTGACGCGGATGCTAGCCGGAAATCTGTTAATCGAAAAGTCTAGACTTATATACTTATTTTTCCTAGCGTGTCGCCAGTCGTTTTTCCGCAACCCGAAAAGGAGCTTCCGCATGGATGCCTCGATGCTTGAAGAGACAGTCCAGAACCCCAACCCATACCCGATCGTCGCGGAACTCGAATATCCCGACATCTGGCGCCTCTGTACCCAGGCGCGGGAATTGT
>CAZNMV010000549.1:0-1796 GCA_964573835.1 uncultured Aestuariivita sp.
ATGAAACCCTCACCACCCTTTCAGTAGAGTCGAGGAAGGGCGCGGTCGCTCGCTCCCGGCGGCCCCGTTTCCCTTCCCCGCTCATCGAACCGGACGTGCGGATTTCCCGCATCCGGCTCTCCGACTGGCTTCACCCCAAGGCCTACGGCTGGGGCCCAAGATGCACGCGTCTGAGACGGACGACACCGAGGTCTCCATAGACGATTTCTCGCGAGAAGACCCGGGTCGCCCGGGTTTGCACCTTGTGCCGCTTGCGAAGGAAGTGGCGCACGCGGTCGTAGACGTGATGGTCAACCGCCCGATATGCCTGTAACCGTGTTCCGTAGCTGAAATATCCAGACCACCCGATCAGAAGTTGATTCAGGCGCTTCAGGACATCCTGCCGTGGAGACTTGTTACGCACATCCAGCAAGTCTTTCACCTTGCTCTTGAACCGCTGCACGCTCCTGCGTGACGGGCTTGCGCCCAGATACCAATGGCCCGTCTTCCGGTAGAAATGCGGTCCGAACGTATATCCGAGAAAGTCGAAGCTTTCCGCCCGGGCATTGCGGAGCGAGGTCTTATCCTCGTTGAGCGCCAAGTCCAGCTTGCTCATCACCATACGCGACCACTCCAGCGCCTCTGCCGCGCATCCACGCGACAGAATGACAAAGTCATCGGCATAGGCAACCACCTCGGCACGGAACCGGTTGGGCCGATCCGTGCTGCGCCAGTGCTTGAGAAACCGGTTCATGTACAGGTTGGCCAGAAGAGGGCTGATCACGCCGCCTTGCGGTGTGCCGAGCCTGTGCTTCCTGCCACCCGTCAGTCGCCGGGTGCTCGTTGTGCCCCTGTCCTCGACCGGTGCCTGCAGCCACATCTTGAGCAGTCGCAGCATATGCCGGTCGACGATCCGACGCGCCACCGATTGCATCAGCGGCCCGTGGGGGATCGTGTCGAAATATTTCGACAGGTCAGCGTCAACAACATCCGTGTAACCCTGACAGAGAAGCTTGTGCACCTTCCGGATCGCATCGCCGGCTCCGCGCCGGGGACGGTATCCATAGGCATTGTCGTCAAGGTCCGCCTCGAAGATGGGCTCGATCACCAGCTTGGCAGCCGTTTGCACCACTCGGTCCCGTATCGTTGGGATACCAAGAGGGCGTTCGCCGCCACCAGGCTTGGGGATCATCACCCGCCGTACCGGCGTCGGCCGATACGTCTTCTCGCGCAGTTCCCTCTGCAAAGCCGTCAGCCAGTCTTCCAGACCCTCCGCGTCGATCTGCTCGAATGTCACCCCGTCCACACCCGGGGCGCCGCCGTTGAGCAGCGCAAGTTCCCACGCGTGGAGCAAGATGTCATCTCGCCAGACCTTGTCGTAAAGCTGGTGAAACCGGCAGTCCGGCTCAGCCTTCGCCTTGAGGTACAGCTTCCTCTGCAACGTCCGGATGCGTTCGGGTGTTTGCAGGCGTTTGGCCAATCACCATCTCCTCAGATGCTTCAACAAGCGTACCAGAAGTCGGGGCCCTTCCCTCCACCGGCATTACCCGGCTTCAACAGTACTATGACCCCGTCCGACTCCCACACCAAGCCGCCAGACCAAATCTGGCGTTGAGGGCCGCGACCCCTCGCCCGGAATGGGCCTCCCCCGTTGCCCGCTCCACCTTTCCAACGTGCCGTGCCCATTACCCCGGCGGATCGGACAGGTGCATTTGTCGATCACTTCCCTGTCCACGCGGCCTTCCCCGTAATTCAGGCGGGTCGGCATCCGCATCATCACTTTCGAGGCCTGCTCAGACTTCACTCGCGTTACGGCC
>CAZNMV010000550.1:0-1787 GCA_964573835.1 uncultured Aestuariivita sp.
CTGCGACCCACTGATTAAAAGTCAGTTGCTCTACCAACTGAGCTAACGGCCCACTTCCTTGGAACGACTCAGGGGCCGCTCGTCTGCGCTCCTTACGCCGAACCCGGGGGCGGGATCAACCGTGAAGATCGCGGCCCGGGGCATGGCCCCGGCAGGGGGTCTCATAAGGAAAAGACGGGGCGCGGGTCAAGCCCCCGGGGGATGCTCTGGATTCGCGCGCGCCGTCCGGCTATATGCGCGCCATGGCTGAACGCGCGCAATCCGGGCTGCCCTTCATGAAGATGCATGGGCTGGGCAACGACTTTGTCGTGGTCGATGCGCGTGCGCGCGCAGCCGACGTCACGCCCGCCCTCGCGCGGGCGCTGGCCGACCGGCACCGCGGCGTGGGTTTCGACCAGTTGGCGGTGATGACGGCCGAAGGCCCGGGCGACGTGCATCTGACGTTCTACAATTCCGACGGGTCGGGATCGGCCGCCTGCGGCAATGCCACGCGCTGCATCGCGCGGTTCGTCATGGACGAAACCGGGCGCGACGCCCTGCACCTGACCACCGCGCGCGGCGATCTGTTCGCGCGGGACGCGGGCGGCGGGCTGACATCGGTCAACATGGGTCAGCCGCAGCTGGCCTGGGACGAGATCCCGCTGGCCGAGGCGATTGACACCCTGCACCTGCCGATCGAGGGCGACCCGGTCGCCACCGGCATGGGCAATCCGCATTGCACCTTCTTCGTGCCGGATGCCGGGGTCATCCCGCTGGAAACCTTCGGGCCGCGATATGAGCATCACCCGCTTTACCCCGAACGTACCAATGTACAGGTGGCCCAGATCGTCGGCCCCGACCATATCCGCATGCGCGTCTGGGAACGGGGCGCGGGGGTGACTTTGGCGTCGGGGTCGTCATCCTGCGCGGTCGCGGTGGCGGCGGCGCGGCGGGGGCTGACCGGGCGGCGCGTGCGCATCGATCTGGACGGCGGTACGCTGATGGTCGACTGGGCCGAGGACGGCGTCTGGATGACCGGGCCCACGGCGCATGTGTTCTCGGGCGTCCTGACGCCCGCGTTTCTGGCAGGTCTTTGATGGGCGCGCCGGTCTTCACGACGCTGGGCTGCCGCCTGAACGCCTATGAGACCGAGGCGATGAAGGAGCTGTCGGCCGAGGCCGGGCTGTCGGACGCCGTCGTCATCAACACCTGCGCGGTGACGGCCGAAGCCGTGCGCAAGGCGCGGCAGGAAATCCGCCGCTTGCGCCGCGCCCACCCCGATGCACGGCTGATCGTGACCGGCTGCGCGGCACAGACCGAACCCGAAACCTTCGCCGCCATGCCCGAGGTAGACGCCGTCATCGGCAATACCGAGAAGATGCGCCCCGAGACCTGGGCGGGCCTCGCCGCCGATTTCATCGGCGAGACGGAAGCGGTGCAGGTCGACGACATCATGTCGGTGGCCGAGACGGCGGGCCACCTGATCGACGGCTTCGGCACGCGGTCGCGCGCTTACGTTCAGGTTCAGAACGGCTGCGACCATCGCTGCACCTTCTGCATCATCCCCTATGGGCGGGGCAATTCACGGTCGGTGGCTGCGGGGGTTGTCGTCGATCAGATCAAACGGCTGGTGGACCGGGGGTATAATGAGGTCGTGCTGACGGGGGTCGATCTGACCAGCTGGGGCGCGGATCTTCCCGGCACGCCGCGCCTTGGCGATCTGGTCATGCGCATCCTGCGGCTGGTGCCCGATCTGCCACGCCTGCGGATCAGTTCGATCGATTCGATCGAGGTGGATGAAAACCTGA
>CAZNMV010000551.1:0-1786 GCA_964573835.1 uncultured Aestuariivita sp.
ATGAGTGGTGTTCCTGGTCTGTGTCGACGTGCCTTCGCAAAAGTTCCGCAGCAGTGCCGATCCCGCGCGAGAGCCCCATTAGCCCTAGAATGGCAAATGACAGAGGCACCATCGCCTTGATGATCCAGCGACTGTTGAGACCACCTTGGGTCGAGCCCTCGCCCGTCGTCCACGCGGTCAGGGCAAAAGACCAGCCATACCACGCGATGATCAAGCAGAATGGCAGCAGAAACAGCAGATCGCCCAGCATGCGTATCCAGAGGCGCTGGCGACGGGTCATCATCAGCGACAAGAAATCGACCGCGACATGTTTATCTTCGCGCAGGGCCCAGGCCCCGCCGAACAGGACCATCAACGCGAATATATACCATTGGAGATCAAAAAGGCCGTTCACAGTGAGGGCGCGTCCCAGCACGGGCAGCGGATTTTCCCATTCGATCAGTGTGTTCAGTCCCAGCTTGGCATAGACTACCGCTAGCAGGATCGAGGCGATCAGCGGCAGGACCAGCCAACTGACCCATTTGCCGGGCAGGCAGAGCAGGTCCAGCATTTTTGACAGGATTGCGGGCATGTCTGCGCCTCCTCGACGTGCAAGGCACAGGGCGGTGCAGGGCCGCCCTGTCTGTTGTCAGTCTAGCAAAAGCTCAGCGTCGCGGAAGGGCTTGCAGCGCACTCCACTCCCCGACCGAGTCCATGTAGGCGCGCAGCGATGTCAGCGCTTCGGCGAAGATCGGATCTTTCTGAGCTTGCTCTTCCAGCACTTCCTCGGAGGCCGTGCGTAGAGCGAGCAGCACCTCATCGGGGAAGCGCTTGATCTCGACACCGGCTTCTCGGATCGTGGCGATCGCTGCGGCCTGCGCGTCGACCTGATCGTGCAGGTTATAGGCGATGTTGGCGTAGCAGGCTTCCTTCATGATCTCCTGCGTTTTCGCGTCAAAGCCGTTCCAGACATCCATGTTGATGATGATGCTGTCCCAGCTTGAGGGCTGATGCCAGCCGGGGAAGTAGTAGTATTTCGTCACGCGCTGGAAGCCGAAGCCCACGTCAAGCTGTGGGGCAGAGAATTCGGCGGCGTCGATGCGCCCTGTCTCAAGGCTGAGGAAGATCTCGCCCGCCGGCACCATCTGGGTGTTCGCGCCCAGCTTGGCCATGGTCAGGCCACCAAGGCCCGCGATCCGCATGTTGAGACCCTTGAGGTCCTCGACCGAGTTGATTTCCTTGTTGAACCAGCCACCCGCCTCGGCGCCGACCAGATGGCAGGGCAGAACCTTGACGTTTAGCGGATCATAGGCCTTCTGGATAATTTCCAGACCACCGCCTTCAAACATCCAGGCCAGCGCGATATCGGGGGTGGGGCCGAAAGGCATCGAGCCCACGAGGTTCGCAACGGGGATCTGCTGCGCCCAGTAACCGATCCAGTCAAAGCCCATCTGCAAGGCGCCGGAGCTGACCGCGCCGAACACTTCGAACGGGGGCACGAATTCACCTGCACCATGCACCTTGATGGTGACGTCGCCACCGGTCATTTTAGCCACACGATCCGCCCAAAGCTGTGGGCTGGGGCCGATCGAGGGCACGTTCAGGCCGAAGACGCTTTGCAGATCAAAGGTCTGGGCCTGCGCCACGCCGACGGATGCGCCCGTGGTCATCACAGCGGCCAGAACGGCCGCACTCAACACATGTTTCATTGTCTCTCCTCCCTGAAGACGCCCGTCCGATCGTATCGGAGAAGCAGTCATTGGCATAGCAGGCGGCTCTCCCCGGCCGCTCCCTATTTGTTAGTTAT
>CAZNMV010000552.1:0-1785 GCA_964573835.1 uncultured Aestuariivita sp.
GTGCTTCATGAAACCATGGGCGGCATGCTCGTCGGCGGGATCAGCCTGACGAAGGGCTCCGGCCGGGTCGACGCCATCTCGGCCATCGGCGCGGGCCGGATCGACACCGATACCGTCGGCATCGGCCTCAGCGCGACCTGGTACGGCACGGGCGGCTTTTATGCCGATGTCGAACTTGGCTGGCAGGACTTCGAAAGCGATCTCTCCATCCCCGGCATCGGCGTCCTGGCGACGGGGGTCGGCGGCAAGGGTCACTACGCCTCGGTCGAAATCGGACAGAGCCTTGCAATGGGCAACCTCACCCTCATCCCGCAGGCCGAACTGAGCTGGACGAAAGTCAGCCTCGACGGGTTCACCGGGGCGGGCGGTCTGGCGGTCGCGCAGAGCGAGGCCGAAAGCCGCAAGCTGCGCCTCGGCCTCGCGGCGGAACGCAACTGGCTCACGGGCAACGGCGGCGCGGCGCAGGTCTACGGCATCGCGAACGTCACCCGCGAATTCGGGGGCGACACGACGGTCGTTCTGGCGGGCACGCCGCTTTCGGCCACCGCGCCGGACTGGACGGCCGATCTCGGCTTCGGTGGCGCGATGCGCTGGCAGGACGGGCGACGCGAAACCGTCCTGTTCGGTGAGATCATGGCCACCCGCGGCTTCGGCAGCGGCGCGGTCACCGGCCTGTCCGGAAGCCTGGGGCTGCGACTGACATGGTAAGGCCGCAGGTCGTCTCGGGACAGGCGCGCACCGCGCTCGGCCTGATCGCCGCTGCAGGTCTTGTGCTTGCCGGCCTTCTTGCCCCGTCGCCCGCGGCAGCCCAGCACCCAACCGCACAGGAATTGCTGAACATTCTGGATTCGGCGGTCCGCAAGGACATCGTCGCGCAGGAAGCCATCGGCGACTGGACCGCGTTCAGCATCCAGACCTTTCCCGCCGATGGCACGAGGCCGATCCAGGCCTGCGCGCTGGCCCATCGCGGGCCCGCGCATGCGCTCGACTATTACGAAGTCCGCTATCCGATTGTCGTCGACGGGTACCGCCTGACAGGCCGCAGGGACCGTCTTGTCCTCAGGGCCGGGGCGGCCCGCTGGGATTATACCCGGAAATGGACGATGGAGATGCGGATGAACCTAGTGGCAGGGTCCGCCGTGACGGACCGGCAAGAGGTCTTCTTCACGCCGCTTCCCATCTTCGAGACGCATTTCGTCGGCGAATTCCTCAGCCATGCGCCGCGCGACATTCTTGACTGGCTGAACGGGGGCAGCGCGCTTGGGCCCGACGCCCGGCTTGTCGCGCAGATCGAAGGCCGCGAAATCACCATCCCGCTGGCCCGCTTCGGCGCCGCGCTTGGCGCGTTCGAACAGCTGTGCGACGGCGTCTTCCGGTTCAACGCGGAAGCGCTCAGGTAACGTACCTCGCCGCGCGGCATCCCGAAAGATCGTCGCCTGTCCCCGGTCCCTACCTTCGAAAACCCTCTGCCTGCGGACCGTCCCATAGCACGCGAAGCTCTGGCAGATCGGATACGCCGACAACGCCGCCATCCGTTCCTCTGCCAAAGCCTTGTCAGTCCTGTGATCTGGATCGGGCTCAAGATCTTCATCATCAGTTACAGCGCCCGGCACCGGATCAGGCCCTGCGAAACTCGGCTGGCATTCTGGCTCGCCCGCGTAGTCCGCCTCTGTGACGGCAGGATCCTCTGGTGCATGCGGCAAGGTCAGGCAGCCATGGTCTGGGGCGACACCACCGGCTGCCGCCGACAGCCCTGCAGTCAAGGCGAACGGGGCGGGGGCTACG
>CAZNMV010000553.1:0-1782 GCA_964573835.1 uncultured Aestuariivita sp.
ATAGGCGGCGCGGATCACACCGGCGATGTCGGGGCTGAGGATGGTGCTGTCGCCCGCCCGGACAAGGGGCGAGGCATCGTGGAAGGCCGTGTCCGACCACAGGAGCATGGTTTGCACCGCCTGGCTAAGCGCCAGCGTTTCGGCGGGCATGGCAGACAGATGCGCGTCCATCCGCAGAAAGACGAAGGCGGCGCGGATCGCGCCATCGTCGTCGCTGCGGAAGATGCGGTACTGGTTGGCTTCGACCGACTGCAGGCGCGCCACCAGCGGTCCGAGATCGGGCACCAGCCGGGCGAGCCCCGGAACCGCCGTCAGTTCCTCCCAATCGCGGAAGAAGAAGATCATCAGGTTCGCGCCAAGGTCCGGGTCGGTCTCGGTCATGCGGTGACCGGCCAGCGCGCAGACTGCTTCGATCGCGCCCTTGACGACCGACAGGGTCGCGTCCTCGACCCCGAAGACCACCGGCGCGATGGGCCGACCCCAGCGCGCGATCCGAAAACTGCCGTCGCTGCGGGTAAAAAGGGCCTCGATGTGCTCCGCCTGCATCTTCTTCTCGTCCCAAATACGCAAATGTCCGACGCTCAGTCGAAAAGACCGCCCTGCCCTTTCGGCGCGGGCAGGCCCAGATGATCCCATGCCTTGCGGGCAAGCATCCGCCCCCGCGGCGTGCGCTGGATCAGACCCTGCTGGAGGAGATAGGGCTCGATCACCTCTTCGATCGCATCGCGGCTTTCCGACAGCGCCGCCGACAGCGTCTCGACGCCCACAGGCCCGCCCGCGTAATTCTCGGCGATCAGGCGCAGATACTTGCGGTCGCCGGCGTCGAGGCCCAGGTGGTCGACCCCCATCCGCGTCAGAGCATTGTCGGCCAGCGCGCGGGTGATGTGCCCGTCGCCTTCGACCACGGCGAAATCGACGACGCGCCGCAGAAGCCGCCCGGCAATGCGCGGCGTGCCGCGCGCGCGGCGCGCGATTTCCCGCGCACCGTCGTCATCGGCGGGCGCGCCCAGACGCCGGGCGTTGCGGGTGACGATCTCGTGCAGTTCCGCCTCGGAATAGAATTGCAGGCGCACGGGGATGCCGAAGCGGTCGCGCAGCGGCGTGGTCAGAAGCCCCATCCGCGTCGTGGCACCCACCAGCGTGAAGGGCTGCAACTCGATCCGCACGGTGCGCGCGGCGGGGCCTTCGCCGATCACGAGGTCGAGTTCGAAGTCTTCCAGCGCGGGATAAAGCACTTCCTCGACCGCCGGGTTAAGACGGTGGATCTCATCGATGAAGAGCACATCACGCGCTTCGAGATTGGTCAGGATCGCGGCAAGATCGCCCGCCCGCGCCAAGACCGGGCCGGACGTCATGCGGAAATTCACGCCAAGCTCGCGCGCCATGATCTGCGCGAGCGTGGTCTTGCCAAGGCCGGGGGGGCCGTGGAACAGCGTGTGGTCCATCGCCTCGCCCCGCTGGCGGGCCGATTGCAGGAAGACGCGCAGGTTCGCGCGCGCCTCGGCCTGACCGATGAAATCGGACAGCGTCTGGGGCCGCAGCGCGCGATCATTGTCTTCGGGCAGCGGCTCGGGGCGCAGGGTGGGATCGGGACTGGTCATGTCACGCCGGGGCCAGAAGCTTGAGCGCGGCGCGGATCAGCTGCGCCGCGTCCGCGCCGGGCAGGTCGGTCGCGGCCCGCGCGATGGCGGCGGCGGCTTCGGAGGGGGCATAACCCAGATTGGAGAGCGCCGAGAGCGCATCGGCCTGCGCATTGGCGTTGGTCATCACCGCAGGCGCGGC
>CAZNMV010000554.1:0-1781 GCA_964573835.1 uncultured Aestuariivita sp.
GACGCAGGCGCAGGTGCCCCAGCAGCTGGCCGCGCAGATCACCGCGATCACGACAAACCCGCTTGTGGTGCTGGCGCTTCTGAACCTGCTTCTGCTGGTGCTGGGGATGTTCCTGCACGGGGCCGCCGCGATCATCCTCGTCGTGCCGGTCGTCATGCCGCTGGTGACCGCCGTGGGGATCGACCCGATCCATTTCGGGATCATGGTGACCCTCAACCTCGCCATCGGGCAACAGACGCCGCCGGTCGCCTCGGTCCTGATCACGGCCTGTTCGATCGCCAAGTCGGGGATCTGGGAAACCACGCGCACAAACCTTCCCTTCATCGGCGTGCTGGTCTTCATCCTGCTGCTGGTGACCTATGTGCCCGCGGTTTCGCTGGCGCTGACGGAGATTGTCCAATGACCTCGACCAAGCCAAGAATAGGCATCATCCCCGGCGATCCCTCGGGCATCGGGCCCGAGCTTGTCGCCAAGCTTCTCAATGCCGATGGTGTCCGCGAGGCGGCCGACATCGTGCTGATCGGTGACGGGCATGTCTGGGAACAGGGCGCGGCGCAGGCCGGACTGCAGGTCGATCTTGTCGCCGTCGCGGAAGACCGGATCGGCGGTTCGGCCGGTGTCATCTGGGTGCCGATGGACACGATCACCCCCGAAGCGGTGGAGATCGCACAGGTGACCGAGGCGGGCGGCTGGTGCAGCCTGCGCTGTCTGGACAAGGCGCTCGACCTTGCCAGCGCGGGAATGATCGACGGTATCCTCTTCGGCCCCTTCAACAAGGCCGCGCTGACAGCGGCGGGCATGAACGCGGAAGACGAGCATCGCTACATCGCGCAGTATCTGGGCTTCGAGGGGTATCACGGCGAACTGAACGTGCTGGACGAGCTGATGACGACCCGCGTCACCAGCCATATCGGTCTGCGCGACGTGGCAGACAACATCACCGCCGCGGGCGTGTCGAATGCCATCGGCCTGGCCGAGGACACGCTGCGGCGCGCGGGCAAGGCCCGGCCCCGCATCGCGGTCGCGGCGCTCAACCCCCATGCGGGCGACAACGGCAAGTTCGGCCGGGAAGAGATCGATATCCTCGAACCGGTCATCCGCGCCGCGCAGGAAAAACAGAAGGACGTCACCGGCCCCTGGCCTTCGGACACCGTCTTCCTCAAGGCGATCCGGGGCGAAGTGGATGCGGTGGTGACCATGTATCACGACCAGGGCCAGATCGCGATCAAGCTTCTGGGGTTTGAGCGCGGCGTGACCGTGGCGGGCGGTCTGCCGATCCCGATCACCACCCCCGCGCATGGCACCGCCTTCGACATCGCAGGCCAGAACAGGGCGAACCTCGGCGCCACGCGCGCGGCCTTCGACCTGCTTGTCCGCATGGCCATGAACCACCGCGCAAATCGCGCTGCAGCCTGAACAACGGAAGAACACCGATGACCAAGATCAAGTCCCTCCGCACCCGCGTCTGGAACTGGACCGGACCCACCGTGCCGCCCGCCGGGAATTTCTGCACCAATGCCTCGGACGCGCTCTGGATGAAGGGCGATGCGATGGCGTCGTTCCGGTTCCATCAATGGCTGACCTGCGAGGTCGAAACCGACGACGGCACCATCGGCATCGGCAACGCCGCACTTGCCCCGACCGTGGTCAAGAAGGCCATCGACGACTGGTACGCGCCCCTTGTGATCGGCGAGGACCCCTTCGATTACGCCTATATCTGGGAAAAGATGTACCGCCGCAGCCATGCCTGGGGCCGCAAGGGCATCGGCATGACCGCGATG
>CAZNMV010000555.1:0-1775 GCA_964573835.1 uncultured Aestuariivita sp.
GACCAGATGGACATCCTTCCCCTGACCGGCAGCCTTGGGGCCGAAATCATCGGCGCAGACGTGCGCCGGGACGAAGATTTCGACGCGATCTTTGCGGCCTTCGCCAAGTATTCCGTCATCGTGCTGCGCGGTCAGACGATCACCCCGGACGATCATCTGGCCTTCGCGCGCCGCTTCGGCCCGATCAACGTCAACCGCTTCTTCAAGCCGGTCGATGGCTATCCCGAAATCGCGACTGTCCTGAAGGAACAGGATCAGAAGGCCGCCGTCGGCGAAGACTGGCACACCGATCATTCCTATGATCAGGTGCCTGCGCTGGGATCGATCCTGCATGCGATCGAGGTGCCGCCTGTCGGCGGCGATACGCTGTTCGTGTCCATGGGCGCAGCCTATGATGGGTTGTCGCGCGTGATGCGCGGGTTTCTGGACAGCCTGACCGCCGTGCATTCGTCGCGCCATGTCTTCGGCGTCACGACCGGCGACAGCGAGGCGGCGAAGACCGGGCGTCTGGGCAATGCCGAAGCGGCAACCCAGGACGCCCGCCATCCCGTCGTGCTGACCCATCCTCTGACCGGTCGGCGTGGCCTCTACGTAAACCCCGTCTTCACCACACATATCGAGGGGCTGAGCGAAGCGGGATCTGAAGTGGTCCTGAATTCTCTCTATCGCCATTGCCAGAAGCCGGAATTCCAGTGCCGCGTGCGCTGGCAGGCGGGCGACATCGCCATGTGGGACAACCGTGCGACATGGCACAGGGCGATGAACGATTACCACGGCCACCGTCGGCTGATGCACCGCGTCACCGTGGAAGGGGTGCCACTGGCGAGCGCCCTGGCTGCCTGAGCGGGCCCGCTACCCGTCCGCCCGCGCCGCCTCCCAGGCCAGCATCGCGCGCTTCACGGGCAGGCCCCAGTGATAGCCGCCCAAGCCCCCCGACTTGCGCAGCGCGCGGTGGCAGGGGATCAGCCAGCTGACCGGGTTGCGCCCCACCGCCGTGCCGACCGCGCGCACCGCTTTGGGGTGGCCGATGGCCTGCGCGATTTCGGAATAGGTCGTCACATGGCCCGAAGGTATGGCCAGGAGCGCCTCCCACACCTTGATCTGGAAGGGCGCGCCGATCAGGAACAGGGGCGCGGTGTCCTCCGACGCCCCGAAGGCCGCCAGAACCCAAGGCCGCAGGCGCTCCGGGTCCTCGACGTAAGTTGCCTTCTGCCAGCGCCCCGAGAGGTCCTGCCACGCAGGCGCCTCGCCCGTCTCGGCGGCGAACCCGATGCCGCACAGGCCCCGGTCGGTGCCCATGACCAGCGCAGGGCCGAAGGGGCTGTCGAACCAGCCCCAGCAGATGGTCAGCCCCTCGCCGCCCTTGGCGTAATCGCCCGGGCTCATCGCTTCCCAGCGCAGGAAGAGATCGTGCAGACGCCCCGTGCCCGACAACCCCGCCTCATGCGCGGCCTCCAGCGTCGTGAACCGGTCGTCCAGCAGCCGCTTGGCGTGATCCAGCGTCAGATATTGCTGATACCGCTTGGGGCTGACACCCACCCATTGCGAGAACAGCCGCTGGAAATGCGCGGGGCTCATGTTCATCTGCGCCGCCAGCGCTTCGAGCGACAACCCAGGCCCGCCCGCGTCGATCAGGTCGAGCGCGCGGCGCATCACGTTGTAATGGTATCCCTGTTCGGTCGCTTGCACGTTCATCGGTCACATCCCTGGTCTGCACCCGACAATAGGATCGCAACGGCCGCGCTGCGACCCGAAACCTGCGCTTTGGCGTTGCG
>CAZNMV010000556.1:0-1773 GCA_964573835.1 uncultured Aestuariivita sp.
TAGAAGGCCGTCATCTCGCGGCTGGTGTAGGCGTTGATATACCCGCCCACGTCCTCGATTTCCTCGGCGATCTGGCGGGCGCTTCGGGTGCCCGTGCCCTTGAACGCCATGTGTTCGAGGAAATGCGCGATGCCGTTCTGCTCCAGCCGTTCGTGCCGGCCTCCGGCCATGATCCAGATGCCGAGCGCTGTGGAATGCAGCCCCGGCATCGCCTCTGTCACGATGCGAAAACCGTTGTCGAGCGTCGTCAGGCGTTGGGTCAATGGCCGCGTCTTTCCGTGATGAGCCGTTCAAGGGCGGCCAGGTCGTTCGCAACCTCGGTCACCCGCTCCGGTCGGTCATAAAGATCGGCCATGCGATTGGGAAGAGGGGGGCGAAGGCCCGTCGCCGCCTCGACCGCGTCGGGAAACTTGGCCGGGTGCGCCGTGGCCAGCGTGATCATGGGCGCCGCGCCGCCCGAATGCTCCTGGGCGACCTTCACGCCCACCGCGCTGTGCGGGCACAAGAGCTCTCCGCTTTCGGCAAAGGTGCGGCGGATCGTGTCCGCCGTCTCGGCCTCTGACGCGCGGCCCGACCCGAAGGTCCCGCGCAGCCTTTCCAGTGCGCCCTGGCTGACGTCGAACCCGCCTTCGTCCTTCAGCGCCCGCATCTACTGGGCCACCGCCGCGCCGTCCCGGTCATAGACCTCGAAGAGCGCACGTTCAAAGTTCGACGACACCTGGATGTCCATCGACGGACTGATCGACGGCGTCACGCCCTCCTTCACATGCGCACCCGTGGCCAGCGTGCGGTGCAGGATGTCGTTCTGGTTCGTCGCGATCACCAGCCGCTCGATGGGCAGGCCCATGCGCCGCGCGATATAGCCCGCGAAGATGTCGCCGAAATTGCCGGTGGGCACCGTGAAGCTGACGGGACGGTGCGGCGCGCCCAGGCTGACGGCGGAGCTGAAGTAATAGACCACCTGCGCCAGCACCCGCGCCCAGTTGATCGAGTTCACGCCGGCCAGCCCCACCGCGTCGCGGAAGGCGAAATCGTTGAACATGTCCTTCACGAGCGCCTGGCAATCATCGAAATCGCCCTCGACGGCCAGCGCGTGGACGTTGGACTCGGCGGGCGTCGTCATCTGCCGGCGCTGCACCTCGCTGACCCGGCCATTCGGGAACAGGATGAACACATCCACCGCGTCCAGCCCGCGGAACGCCTCGATCGCCGCGCTGCCGGTGTCGCCGCTGGTGGCGCCCACGATCGTCACCCTGTCGCCACGCCGCTTCAGCGCCGCCTGAAACAGCTGCCCGATCAGCTGCATGGCAAAATCCTTGAAGGCCAGCGTGGGCCCGTGGAACAGCTCCAGCAGGAAGTGGTTCGGACCCAGCTGCACCAGGGGCGCGCGTGCCGCATGGCCGAACCCGGCATAGGCCGCCGCGATCAGGGCGGCGAATTCCTCGTCCGTGAAGGCGCCGCCGATGAAGGGCCGCATCACCCGGAACGCGGTCTCCTCATAGCTCAGACCCGCCAGCGCCGCGATCTCGGCCACGGGCATCTGCGGCACGGTTTCGGGCACGTAAAGCCCGCCATCGCGGGCAAGGCCGGTCATCATGGCCTCTTCGAAGCTCAGGACCGGGGCCTGCCCCCGGGTCGAGACGTAACGCATGTGTCAGTGTTCCTCAGACGGTCCGGCGCCTGATACGCCAGAGCAGCCAGCCTGTCATCCCCAGCCAGACCACGGCCAGCGAGAACCAGGTGATCGCGTATTCCAGATGATCGTTCGGGATG
>CAZNMV010000557.1:0-1772 GCA_964573835.1 uncultured Aestuariivita sp.
AGAAGGGCATCATGCAGCTGATCGGCCGCGACCGCGCCGAAGTGCTTTACGCCGCAATGGAAGGCCGCGTGCAGACACCGGGCGGCTCGGTCGCCAACACCATTGCAGGCGCGGGCGCGCTCGGGCTGAACACCGCCTTCATCGGGCGGGTGAATGATGACGGGCTGGGCCATTTCTACGCCAAGGCAATGACCGATCACGGGATCGATTTCGTCAACGATCCGGTCGCGGGCGGGGCCGAGCCCACGTCGCGGTCGATGATCTTCGTCTCGCCCGACGGCGAACGCTCGATGAACACCTATCTCGGCATCTCGACCGGGCTGTCGTCGCAGGACGTGCCGCAGGCGGTGACGGGCAATGCGAAGCTCATGTTCCTCGAAGGCTATCTCTTCGATCACGACGCCGGAAAGACCGCCTTCCGCGAGGCCGCGCGCAGCACCCGCGCCGCCGGGGGCCGCGCGGGCATCGCCATTTCCGACCCCTTCTGCGTCGACCGCCACCGCGCCGATTTCCTGTCGCTGATCCAGCATGACCTCGACTTCGTCATCGGGAACGAGGCCGAGATCCAGTCGCTGTTCGAGACCACGCATCTCGACGACGCGCTGATGCTGACGGCGGGTATCTGCGATCTGGTGGTCTGCACCCGGTCGGGCGACGGCGTGACGGTGATGGAAGGGACCAGCCGCATCGACGTCCCCGTCGAAAAGATCACGCCGGTCGACGCCACCGGCGCGGGCGATCAGTTCGCCGCGGGCTTCCTTTTCGGCATGGCGACGGGCCGCGATCTGGAAACCTGCGCGCGCATCGGCACCGTCTGCGCGCGTGAAGTGATCAGCCATATCGGCCCCCGCCCCGAGACGGATGTGCGACAGCTTCTGGCGGCCGCGGGTCTTCTGTGACCCGCAGCCTCGCGCCCGGCCTGCACGACGTGCCCCCCGGCATGGTGGCGACCGTGGTCACCTATCTCGAGATGACCGCGCCGCCACCGCCGCGCCCGGTGCCGGACCTGCCGGACCTCACCTTCACCGACCTGCCCCGCGACACCGCCACCTACCGCGACCTCTTCCGCCGGGTGGGCGCGATCGACTGGCTCTGGTTCTCGCGCCTGGCCATGGCCGAAGACGCCCTCGCCGCGATCCTGTCCGACCCCGATGTGACGCTGCACACCCTCATGCGCGACGGCCGCCCGGAAGCCCTTCTGGAACTCGACTTCCGCACGCCCGGCGACTGCGAACTGGCCTTCTTCGGGGTCACGCCCGATCTTGTCGGCACCGGCGCGGGCCGCGTGCTGATGGATCACGCCATCCGCCTCGCCTGGTCACGGCCGATCCGGCGGCTGCATGTCCATACCTGCACGCTCGACCATCCCGGCGCGCTCGGCTTCTACCGCCGGTCGGGGTTCACGCCGGTCGCGCAGAAGGTGGAGATCGCCCGCGACCCGCGGCTCATCGGGCTCTTGCCCGAAACCTCGGGGCCGCGCACGCCGATCTTCCGGGGCTGAAGACCTCGCAATCCCGCAGGCCGTCAGAGCGGCGCGACAAGCGGCCCGAATTCGTCCAGCACCCGCGCGTAGACTTCGCGCTTGAAGGGCACGATCCGGTCGACGAGGTGATCCTTCTCCATCCAGCGCCATGTCGAGAACTCGGGGTGCGCGGTCGCGATGTCGACCTGATCGTCGGTGCCGAGAAAGCGCAGCAGGAACCACTTCTGCTTCTGCCCGCGATACTTGCCGCCCCAGATCTCGGGCACGATGTCATGCGGCAGGTCATAGG
>CAZNMV010000558.1:0-1764 GCA_964573835.1 uncultured Aestuariivita sp.
CGATCGGCACCCCATGCCGCGCCATCACCACGGCCTGCCGGTTCAGCGGCATGTGCTCGGAATGCTTGGACACGGCGATCTGGGCCAGCAGCGCCTCGGTCGGCCAACTGCCCTCCAGCAGATGCGCGGGCGCCTTGGCCTGCACCACGCCGGTGCGCCCCTTGGGACAGGCGTATCGGGGGCGAACGGTGACGATGACCTGATAGCGCGCGGGGATGTAATCCAGCCGTTCGCTGCGGTCCTCGCCGATCCGCACCATGTCGCCGCAGCCGCAGGGGCAAACGATGCTCTCCGGCTCGACCACCCGCTCAACGCGCGGCAGGCTTTCGGGCAGCGCCCGTGCCTTGCGGGGCGTACGCGGCTCGCGCTTCTCGGGGTCTGGTTCGCTGGCCGCGATCCTGTCCTCGACGGTGGCGATCTGTGCCTGCGTCTCGGCGATGGCCGTTTCCAGATCTTCCAGCGCCAGTTCCAGTTGCGCCGGGTCCAGCTTCTCGGATTTCGGCCCGAACTTCGTGCGCCGGTAATCCTGAACCTGACCTTCCAGCTTCTCGATCAGTGCCTTCAACTCGGTGATGAAGGCCTCCTTCTCGGCCACCACCGCCTGTTCATGCTGGCGTGCCGCACGCTCGACCCGCGCCTCGAACTGTGCAGCTTCCAGCGCCGCCTTTTGGGCGGCAAAGGCCTTCACCACCTCGGGCGGCAGATCAGGAAACTGGCTGAGATCGAGGGGGCGCGACATGCGCCTTCCTACCCGATCCAGGACAGAAAGCCCAATAAAACAACGCCAAAATAGACCCGCCGAGTCATCCTGCCGCAGCGGGCGGCAATACCCGCCGCGCCACCACCCGCCGCCAATCGAGCCCTTCGAACAGGGCTTCCGCTTGCGCCCGGGACAGCCGCATCGTGCCGTCCTGCACCTTCGGCCAGGCAAAGCTGCCCTGTTCCAGAACCTTGTAGATCAGCACCATCCCGGTCCCATCCCAGACCAGGATCTTCAACCTGTCCCCGCGCTTCGAGCGGAAGACCACCGTCACCCCGGAATATGGGTCGAGCTTCAGCTCGGTCTGCACGATCAGCGCCAGAGCGTTGTGCCCGCACCTGAAGTCGACCGGCTTCGTCGCAATCAGGATCGGCAGCCGTTGGCCGGCGACAATCACGACGCCCCTCGCAGCGCCCGCACCAGCGCCGCGGCGCGGTCCACCGCGACATCGCCGGGAATGCGCACGCGCAGATCGGGCCCGACGTCGATCGTCATCACCCCGGAACCATCCTGCGCGGCAACGGCGGTCGAAGAAGGCACGGGCTGATCCACGGGATCGGGCAAAATGGACAGCGGCACAAAGGCAGGCTCCGCCACCGCCCGGCTTGGGGATATGCTCAACGCGTCCATCAGGTCGCTCGGCAAAGCCAGCCGACCCTGCCGGGCAAGGCGACGCCAATCCGACAGGTGATGCGGAAGAATATCATAGCGCGCTGCCACATCGGCGACCCGGACACCCGCTTGAAGGCTTTCGGCGACGATCCGTGCCTTTACTTCATCGGGCCACCGCCGCTTGCCACGCCGCCGCGGTTCGACAACCTCGCACCGGCCCACGAACCCAGCACCACCATCCGCCATGCAACAAGCTCCATCCGCTCGCGCAGACCTTCTCGCAGGCGCGTCACGCGTCAGGAACATGCATAATCAATGGGCCCGAACCTTCGCATACACCCAAAGTGACGCATGGCTTGGGGGATGGTGATATCGGCCACTCAAAAGGCGGG
>CAZNMV010000559.1:0-1762 GCA_964573835.1 uncultured Aestuariivita sp.
GCATTCTCGCGAAGCTCACCCATGTCGGGCTTTACGCGCTGATGATCCTGATGCCGCTCAGCGGGTCCGTCGCGTGGTTCGGCGGGGTCGAGGCCGCAGCGCAGGGGCACAATGTGTTGAAGATTGTCCTGCTGGCATTGGTCGCCCTGCATGTGGTCGGCGCGCTCTACCATCAGTTCGTGTTGCGTGACAGCACGCTGGCGCGGATGCGCCGGGCACAGGGCTGATCCAATGCGCCTCGCTCCCCTCCTTGCCTTGCCACCCATCGCGCTCGGCATCGCTGCGGCGGTCTGGATGATCGCCTCGGCCCCCGGACCGGCCCAGATCGACGGGGGGCGCCCGCGCTGCCCGTCCGGGTGATGACAGTCGCGGCGGAGGATATCCGCCCGACCGCCACGGCTTGGGGCAACTTGCGGGCTGCCGACACCTGGGTCGCCGTGGCCGAGGTGCAGGGCGAGGTGATCTGGCGCAACCCCGACCTCGAACGCGGCCGCTTGATCCCCGAGGGCACCGAAGTGCTGCGGATCGACCCCGCTGATTATGAACTAACCTTGGCGCAATCGCTGGCCGATCTGGCGGCGCTGGAGGCCGAGAGCGCGCAACTGAGCGCCGAGGCGGCCAACACGGGCCGCATCCTCGAACTGGAACGCGCCCGGCTGGCGTTGGCCGAGGCCGATCTGACGCGCACCCGGACCTTGACCCAACAGGGCACCGTCCCGCAATCGCGCGCCGACGAGGCCGAGCGTGCCACGCTTCTGGCCCGCCGCACGGTCGCGGAACTGGAGAACACCCTCGCCCTGATCCCACCGCGCGAGGCGCGGATCACCGCCCAGACCGCGCGGACACAAGCCGCCATCGACCGCGCGCGCCGCTCGCTTGACCGCACCGTGCTGATCACCCCCTTCGCTCTGCGCGTGACCGAGGTCAGCGCCGAGCGTTTCCAGACCATAGCCCCCGGCCAGGTCGTGATCCGCGGTGACGGAATTGCGGCGGCCGAGGTCGTGGCGCACCTGCCGATCGACAGCTTTCGTCGCCTTGTGGGCGATGCGGTCCAGGACATGACCCTCGCCGACATGATGCGCGACATGCCCGCCACGCAGATCGAGGTGACGCTCAGCCCGCTGTCGGACCCGACACAGATCTGGACCGCCCATGTGGCCCGGATCGAGGGCGCGCTGGATGCCCGCGCACGCACTGTACCAGTCGTCGTTATTGTTGATGATCCCTATGAGGGCGCGGACCCGCCCCGACGTCTGCCACTGGTGCCCAACACACAGGTGCAGATCGCCTTTTCGGGTGCTTCCATGTCAGGCCTAATCGCGATCCCCGAGGCGGCCTTGCATGGCGGCATGGTGCGTATACTTGGCCCCGATGACCTGCTGGAATTGCGCCCCGTCACCGCCGCCTTCGCGCAGAGTGGGAACGTCGTCATCGCCGAGGGCCTGTCGCCCGGCGACCGCGTGGTGATCGACGACATCGCGCCGGCCATTCCCGGCACGGCCCTGACCCCTGTCGAGGCCGCGCAATGATCCGCTGGTTCACCGGCCACCCGACGGCAGGCAACCTGCTGCTGTTGTTGATCCTTGCCGCCGGCGTCTTTGCGGCGCCGGGCCTCTTGCGCGAGACCTTCCCCGATTTCCGCGCGGTCGAGGCCGAGATCACCGTGCCATACCGGGGTGCCGCCGCCGAGGATGTAGAGGCCGCGATCTGCGCACCGCTCTGGGACGGGGTGCAGGGTGTCGAGGGGCTGGAAACCTTCGCC
>CAZNMV010000560.1:0-1757 GCA_964573835.1 uncultured Aestuariivita sp.
CCAGCATCACCGCGAAGATCACCGCGAAGGGGAAAAGCACGCGGCAGCCGGATATGCTCCAGGCCATCAGCAGGACCGTGACGATCGCCAGCCACTTGGCGTAGCCGATGCTTTCTGCCAGCCCGAACTCTGTCGTGATGTTCAGGACCTCGGGGATACGCGGCATCAGGACGCCGGTGGAAATGTGCAGCCCGATCACCACCGCGTCCAGCGCCAGAAGCAGGAGCAGGGCGCGGGTGTTGGCGATGGGCAGAAAGACCTGCACGGGCACGAGGCGTGGCCGCCAGGCGTGAACCGCCCCGGAATATGCATTTGTCGCGTCGGTCATGGGCCTTTCTCCGGTCGGCGGGATCGGGGCACGAGGAACATGGCACGGGTCAACTCATGCGCAGGTTGCGCCTGGATTGCGGCGGAAATGGTGCCGGTCGGGGGAGTTTTGGTGCCTTGGCGGGGTCAATCCCCGGGCAGGATCGCAATTCGTTGCGCGATCCGGCCGCTGTCGCGGTCGTAGATCAGGATCTCGTCGCCGTCCGTCACGATCGCATACCAGGTGGCGCCCTGGGTGAAGGCGGTGGCGCGGGTGCCGTCGGGCAGCGCGATGGCCTGGGGCAGGGGGGCCTGGGGCGTGGGGAAGCGGGTGACAAAGAGCACGATCAGGACTAGAAGCCCGGCGATCATGGTCACGGTCAGCCCCGTCACCAGCGTCTTCAGAAACCTCAGCGTGCCGGCGTCCGGCCCCGGAGTGTCGTCCATGCCCGTCTCCTGCATCCGGGTCGTCATCGCCGCCGATCCGCCCGCGCGCCTTGATAAGGCACTGGCGCGCGACGTGCCAGAGGCCGCGGCGTTGAGCCGGTCGCGGCTGGCGCGGCTGATCGCCGAGGGCGCGGTGACGCGGGGCGGCGCGGTGCTGGACGACGCGCGGGCACGGGTGGCCGAGGGCGAAGTGATCGAGATCGCCGTCCCCGAGGCCGAGGAAAGCGTGATCGCGGGCGAGGCCATCCCGCTCGACGTGCTATACGAGGACGCCGACCTGATCGTGGTGAACAAGCCCGCCGGCATGGTGGTGCATCCCGCGCCGGGGTCCAAGGCGGGAACGCTGGTGAACGCGCTGATCGCCCATTGCGGCGACAGCCTGTCGGGCGTGGGCGGCGAGAAGCGGCCGGGCATCGTCCACCGCATCGACAAGGACACGAGCGGTGTTCTGGTCGCCGCCAAGAGCGACCGCGCCCATCACGGGCTGGCCGAGCAATTCGCGGCGCATACCGCCGAGCGTGTGTACCTGGCCCTCTGCCACGGGGTCCCCGATGCGGGCGATCCGCGGCTGGCCGGGCTGGCCGGTGTGGGATTCGAGGCAGGCGGCGTGATCCGCATTGCCACCCGGCTCGACCGGCACCGCACCGACCGTCAGAAACAGGCCGTGGTGGCCAATGGCGGGCGGCACGCGGTAACACGCGTGCGCGTGGAAGAGCGGTTCGGCACGCCTCCGGCCGCGGCGCTGGTCAGCTGCCGGCTGGAGACCGGGCGCACCCACCAGATCCGGGTTCACATGGCCCATGTGGGGCACGGTCTTGTGGGCGATCCCGTCTATGGCGGACGCCGCCGCCTGTCGGCGGCGGCGCTGGGGGCCGGGGCGGCAGAGGCGGCGGCGGGCTTTCCCCGGCAGGCGCTGCACGCGGCGGTGCTGGGGTTCGTGCATCCGGTGACGGGCGCGGCGCTGCGGTTCGAGGTGGCGGACCTGCCCGAGATCACCGGCGTCA
>CAZNMV010000561.1:0-606 GCA_964573835.1 uncultured Aestuariivita sp.
CCCTCGCGCCTTGCGGCGCTCACCCCCGGGATACTTGCGAACCCGAAGAAGCAGGGGACCTGTCTGCAGCTTCTTCTCGTTCCAAATACGCAAATCCGACCGCGCCGCCGCCGCAACGCCGGGGCGGATCACGCCCGTGCCAGCGGACGCTGGAGGAGCGCGCAGGCGGCGCCCGCGAGCAGGATGGCCGAGGCCGCCAGAAGGCTCGCCCCGATATCGCCGGCGCGGTCGCCGATCAGCCCCGCGCCGACCGGGCCCAGCGTCTGCGACACGGCGAAGAAGATGGTGAAAAGGCTGATCGCCGCGCCCCAGCTTTCCTGGGGCAGGTTGCGACGGCTGAAATTGGTGATCGCCCCCGGCGCCTGAAAGACGGAAAGCCCGAAGATCACAGCCGAGATCAGAAGCCCCGGCAGCGTCGGCCACAGGACCGGCAGGCTTGATCCGACCGCGACGTTCACGAGGATCAGCGCCAGCGGCACGCCGTTGTCGAAGCGCGCGAAGACGCCGCGCCAGACAAAGGGAGAGGCGCAGATGGCAAGGCCCACCAGCGTCCAGACCGCCGCGATCTGCAGGCCGGTCGCCTGCTGCACGGTCATCCAGGCGGCG
>CAZNMV010000561.1:616-1749 GCA_964573835.1 uncultured Aestuariivita sp.
GGCGATTATGTTTAAATAGACGATATCGCCGTGGCCTAAGCCCGCATTTCCCGCGAGCACACCCAGCATCCGGCCAAGCGGCACCGGTGCCGCCCGCGGTACGGCCCCCGCCGCGGGGCGCATCTGCCGCGCCGCCCAGAGCGACAGGGGGCACATCGCAAAGCTTGCCACGCCGATGGCGATCCAGCCCCAGGCCCAGGCGGAGGTGCCGTAAAGCTCCAGCACCGTGGGCACGAAGACCCCCGCCAGCACCACGCCCGATCCGCCGCCGATCCCGAAATAGATGGCGATCGAAAGCGCGTTGAGCCGCGGCCGGTCGGTGAAGAGCGCCGCCGCCAGCGCGCCCCCGGTGGCGAAGGACATCGCCCCCAGCAGCCCCGCCGCGAAGCGCCAGAGCGACTGGGCGACCAGGCTTTCGTTCAGCCCGGTGCAGAAGAGCGCGATCGCCGTGCTCCAGACCCCGAAGGCGAAGAGCCGCGCAGGCCCGACCCGGCGCAGGAGCGCGAGTGTGGCCACCGCGCCGCAGACATAGCCCAGCGCGTTCGCGGTGTTGAGCCAGCCCGCCTGCGTATAGGTCCAGCCCAGCTCGGCGCGCATCGCGGGCAGGATCAGCCCATAGGCGAAGCGCGCGAAGCCGTTCGTCACGCAGACGCCCAGCGTCAGCCCGGCCAGAATCAGCCAGTCGCGGGTGTTCTGCGTCATCCGGGGCGGTCAGAGGCTGGCATAGACCGCGCGTTCATAGGCGTCATAGGTCTGCAGGAGGCGCGGCTCGATGAAGGGCAGGCTCTGCGTCATGATGACGGCGCAGACATCCCGCGCGGGGTCGATCCAGTAATGCGTGTTCAGGACCCCGGCCCAGCTGAGCGACCCCGCGCTGCGCTTGCCGGGGACATCCGCTTCGTTGCGCAGGAAGGCGAAGGAATGCGTCGCCGTCATGTCGGGAAACAGATCGACATCCGCCGTCAGCGGCGGCGCCACGCTGATCATCTTGCGGAAGGTCAGGCCCTGCATCTGGTCGGCGCACATCCGGTCCAGCCCGCTGTCCGACAGGATGCGGTTGCCGTCAAGCTGACCCTTGTTCAGCACCATGCGCAGGAACCGCATGTAGTCGCGCGGCGTGGAATAGAGCGCGT
>CAZNMV010000562.1:0-1738 GCA_964573835.1 uncultured Aestuariivita sp.
ACGCTCAGGGACAGCATCTTTTGCATTCCGGTCGTAATGCATGCCATGTCCCGTCGTTCAGCTCTGCAAGGGGTCTTGCATGTTCCTCGAGGCCGAGTTCTTCAAGCAGTCCCGCGCCAACGAGTTCGCGTTTTAACTTCGGGATACGATGGCAGCGCTAGCTCCGCTCCGTGATCTGAGCGACCACATCCCGCTTGAACTCGTCTGTAAAATTGCCTGCGCTCCTCATGGCCTCCTTTCCTCAAAGTTAGCGAAAAGGGCTTCTACGAAACATGGGGCTATTCAGTTCGAATGCGTCTGCCAGCACCCGAAACCGCCATCCGCACTGTGCCCTCCCGCACCGCGTGGCGCGGCATCGCCAAGCAGACATGCTGAGTTTGGTCAGTCCGCTCTCATGACGAGGCAAAGCGGGCTTTGCGGCAGTCGGCGGTCATTGACAGTTCTCCGAAGCCGCCCTTAGGCTTAGGGAGTGCGCGCGCGACGATAAACATGCGCGACGATAAGCGGTGTGGCGGGGTCGGGCTGCTTGAAATCAAGGAGAGTGTGCAATGAGAGTGTTCTGGTCCGACGACCAGTTGGCCCATGACGGCGCGCGCTTCATGAAGGCCGGGCGCGTCGTGGAGAGTCCCGACGCGCCGGTGCGCGCCCAAAAGATCCTGAACGCGCTGTCCGCGTCAGGGTTTGACGCTGAGCCTCCGCGCGATCTTGGACTGGACGTGCTTCGCCGCGTGCATTCGCAGGATTATCTAGATTTTCTGAGCACGTTCCATGCCCGCTGGGAGCAGAGCTTTGGCCCGGACGCGGCGGCCTTGCCTAACGTGATGGCACCACGCGGCGCGACGCATGTTCCGCGCAGCCTGATTGGCGAACTGGGCTTCTATACCGGTGACCTCGCCTCCGAAATCCGGCCAGGCACATGGCGCACGGTATATGCTTCGGCGCAATGCGCGGCGAACGCGGCGCAACATGCGGCGACGGGCGCGGGTCCTGCCTACGCGCTATGCCGGCCGCCCGGCCATCATGCGGGCGCGCGCACCGCGATGGGGTTCTGTTATCTTAACAACTCTGCCATTGCCGCCGCCGAGCTGCGACGCCATCACGCGCGTGTTGCCATCGTCGATTTTGACGTGCATCATGGAAATGGAACGCAGGACATCTTCTATGATCGCGGCGATGTGCTGACCGCATCCATGCATTCCGACCCGAGCAATTATTATCCGTTTCACAGCGGCTATGAGGACGAAACGGGCGTCGGCGAGGGCGAGGGCGTCAATGTCAATAGCTGCTATCGTGCCGATGCCGAAGACGCCGACTTTCTGAACACCTTCCGCCGACTTGCCGATGCGGTCGAGGATTTTGCGCCCGACGCGGTGGTGATCGGTCTGGGAACAGACGCGCTGCGCTCCGATCCCCATGGAGGGCACCGGATCACGCCAGATGCAATCGTGGCCTTGGCGCCGATCATCCGGGGATGGCGCCTTCCCACGGTCGTTGTGCAGGAAGGCGGATATCCCAGCGAAGAACTGGGCCCCACGGTCGCGGGGTTCCTCGGGGAACTTGCCCGTGGATAGCCCGACGCTGCTGATCCTGTCGGTAGGCGAACTGGGCAGCAGCGTTCTCGAGGCGGCTGCGCGCTCGGGCGATTACGGACGGATCATCATCGCCGGGCGCAGCGGCCCCCGCGCGCGCGAGCGGGCCAATGGCGCGATGATCGGTGCGGGGCTGGAAGGGCATTATC
>CAZNMV010000563.1:0-1727 GCA_964573835.1 uncultured Aestuariivita sp.
GGATCAGCCCCGGCTACACGCTGCCCAAGGTGATCGAGAACTACCAGAAACGCTTCAGCGTCAGCTACCCGAACGAGGAACTGCCCGCCGCGCGGCCCAACCGCACGACGCCCATGTACGACATCTTCAGCGACATGGGCGCGGTCTGGGGTGCGCAATACGGGCTTGAGGTGGTCAACTACTACGCCCAGGACGGTGAGCCGACCTTTGAGACGCCGTCCTTCCGCCGGTCGGACGCCTTCGCCGCCACGGGGCGCGAGGTGCGCGGCGTGCGCGAAGGTGTGGGCATCAACGAGATCCACAATTTCGGCAAATACGAGGTGACGGGACCGGGTGCGCGCGCCTGGCTCGACCGGATCATGGCGGGCCGCGTGCCTGCCAAGGGGCGGCTGTCACTCACGCCGATGCTGTCGGCCAAGGGCAAGCTGATCGGGGATTTCACGATCTCGTGCCTCTCCGAGGACCGCTTCCGCCTGACGGCGAGCTATGGCGCGCAGAACTATCACATGCGCTGGTTCCGGCAGCATGAGGAACCGGGCGTAACCGTCAGAAATATCAGCGATAGCGTGAACGGCTTTCAGATCGCAGGACCGCAGGCGCGCGAGGTGCTGCGCGCCTGCACGCGGGCCGATGTGGACGCGATGAAATTCCTCGACGTGGCACCCATGACAGTCGGCATGACCCACTGCATCGTGCAGCGCGTCTCGTACACCGGCGATCTGGGGTATGAAATCTTCTGCGACGCGATGGCCCAGCGGCAGCTGTGGTGGACCTTGTGGAATGCGGGCCAGGCCCACGGCATTGTGCCCTTCGGGATGCGCGCGATGATGTCGCTGCGGCTTGACCGGTTCTTCGGGTCGTGGCTGTCGGAGTTTTCGCCCGACTACACGGCGGCGGAAACGGGGCTGGACCGGTTCATCTCGTGGAAGAAGAACGCCGATTTCATCGGCCGCGCCCCGGCCGAGGCCGAACGCGCCAATCCCCCCGCCCGCAGGCTTTGCGCCTTCATCGTCGATGCCGACGACGCCGATGTGCAGGGCTATGAACCGATCTGGCTCGACGGCAGCGTCGTGGGCTTCTGCACCTCGGGCGGCTATTCGCACTGGGCGGGCAAGTCGGTCGCACAAGGGTTTCTCCCCCGCGACCGGATCGCCGACGGGCTGGAAGTCGAGATCGAGATCCTCGGCCAGATGCGCAAGGCCCGCGTCGTGACACAGGCACTTTTCGACGCCGACGGCGCGCGCCTGCGCGGCTAGGCGAAGCGCGCGGGCCGATAAGGGGCCAGCAGCGCCTGCGGCCCGCCATTGGTCAGCTCGGCCGCGATCATCTCTCCCATGATCGCGGCCAGCGTCACGCCAGAATGCATGACGGCCAGATAAAGCCCGTCCGGCCCCGCCGGCCCCACCACCGGCAACCCGTCACCCGGCACCGGGCGATGGGCAAGGGTTATGCCCGTCAGCCTGACATCCCGGCCGATCAGGGCTGAAATCCGCACCCGCGCGGCCTCGGCCAGTGCCTCGGCGCTGTCGGCCAAGGTCTCGCTGTCGTCGCCCTGATGATGGGGTGAGGTCGGTCCAAGCAGCCGCCCGTCGGGCAGTTGCCGCAGTTCCTGCCCCGGGGCGACCAGAATATGCGACAGAAGCGGCGGCAGGGCCTGCGTGGTGAGCAAAAGCCCCGGACGCTCCAGCATCGGCAGGCGCACGTCCAGCGGGCCGACCAGCCCCGGT
>CAZNMV010000564.1:0-1725 GCA_964573835.1 uncultured Aestuariivita sp.
CAGGCGTGAACCGCTAATCGGTTTCAATGCCAGGGTGCGGCCGCTCTGCGGCCGTACCTCTTCTATCCAAGAAAAATAGATGGGGGGACGTGTCTGATGGCAGACATCAGCGAAGCCGATCGCCTAAGCCAAGAGACCAGATTTCAGCGGCTTCTCCGGCGGCCGGAGATGGGCGCTTTCGTCGTCATGGTGATCATCATCATCGCGCTTGCGATTGCTTCGGATGGAAAAGCATTCAATGCGTTGGGTCTGAAGAACAATATCGCGATCGTGGCTCAGTTCGGCATCATCGCCACCGGTGCCGCATTGCTCATGATCGCCGGCGAGTTCGACCTGTCGATCGGGTCCATGATCGGTTTTGCCGGCATGTCCATGGCCATGATGCTCAAATGGGGCCTGCCCTTCGGACTGGGCGAAGCGACCCCGTTCATGGCGTTCATCGTCACCCTGGTCATGACGCTTGCCATCGGATGGTTCATCGGAACGGTCGTTGTCCGGTCGGGGCTGTCCAGTTTCATCGTGACACTGGCGTTCCTGTTCTTCCTCCGCGGCGCCACCGAGGTCGCTTACCGCCTCATCAACCAGTCCACGCAGATTTCGGGTCTGCCAGACTACAAGGAAACCAGCTGGTTCGCCGAACTGATGGGCGGCGAGGTCTTCGGCTGGTTCTATGACCTGTGGTTCATGCTGGGCGGCAACCTGAACCGGCGCGGTGAACAATGGGTCACCGGTTTCGACGCCCGGTTCATGTGGTGGATCATCATCGCTGCCGCTGCGTATTTCGTTCTAAGCCGCACGCAACTGGGCAACTGGATCTATGCGACGGGCGACAACAAGGAAGCCGCGCGCGCCAACGGCGTTCCCGTGAACAAGGTCAAGATCGGCCTGTTCATGTTCACCGCGTTCTGCGCGACCATTTTCGCAGCCTGCCAGGTCTTCGACACCAACACGTCGGACGCGGCCAAGGGCAACCTGATGGAGCTGTTCGCCATCGCCATCGCGGTCGTCGGAGGTACGCTGATGACCGGGGGCTTCGGTTCGGTGATCGGTGTTGTCTTTGGGGCAGTGACCGTGGGTCTCGTGTCGAACGCGGTCTTCTTCATCCCTTGGCTCGACGGCTCGTGGTTCCGGGTCTTCGTGGGAACGATCCTTCTGGCCGCCGTGTTCGCAAACGAACGCATCCGCAAACGCATCACGGGAGGGATCTGAGCCATGGTACAACCGTATATGCGGGTTGAGAACCTGGTAAAGAAATTCGGCCCCTTCACGGCTCTCGGAGGCGTCGACCTGGAAATCTATCCCGGCGAGGTTCACGCGCTTCTGGGCGACAACGGTGCCGGCAAATCGACGCTGATCAAGACGCTCGCGGGCGTGCACGAGCCCACAAGCGGCCAGATCTATATCGAAGAAAAGCCGGTTCATTTCCGGTCTCCGCGGGACGCCACCGCGGCCGGGATCGGGACCGTCTACCAGGATCTCGCTCTGAACCAGCTGATGAGCGTGACGCGGAACTTTTTCATGGGCCGCGAGTTGAAGGGGCCGCTGGGCACCTTGCGCATGAGCGAAATGGACAAGATCGCTCATGACGAGATGCTGAAGATCGGGATCGATTTCTCGGATCCTCAGCAGGCGGTGGGTACCATGTCGGGCGGTCAGCGGCAGACGCTGGCCATTGCCCGAGCGATCTATTTCGGGGCTAAGGTACTGATCCTGGACGAGCCGACT
>CAZNMV010000565.1:0-1713 GCA_964573835.1 uncultured Aestuariivita sp.
ACCGCCGGATCGACGGTTGAAACACTGGCCGCCGAACGCGACGCGCGCGAACGGCTGATGATGATCCTTGCCAGCCAGATCACCGCGCAGCTTTACGCGCAGGCTGACCTGGCCTGAGGCGATGAAGCTTTCCCCCCGCGACGCCGCCGCCTTCTTCCGCAAGCCCGATCCCGACCGCCCGGGTCTTCTGATCTACGGGCAGGACCCGATGCGCGTGGCGCTGCGCCGCGCCGAGGTCGTCAAGGCCCTGACCGGCCCCGCTGCCGATGAAGAGATGCGCCTCACCCGGCTGTCGGGGGCCGAGCTGCGCGGCGACGCGGCGGCGCTGATCGATGCGATCAAGGCGATCGGCTTCTTCCCCGGCCCCCGCGCCGTAGTGGTCGAGGACGCGACCGAGACGATGCTGCCCGCGCTGCAGGCCGCGCTTGACGACTGGCGGCCGGGCGACGCGACGCTGGTGGTGACAGCGGGCGGGCTGCGGAAAGAGTCGAAGCTGCGCAAGCTCTTCGAAGGGCACAAGACCGCGCTTGTCGCTGCGATCTATGACGATCCGCCGGCGCGGGCGGATATCGAGCGGATGCTGGCCGAAGCGGGCCTGCCGCCGCCGTCGCGCGATGCGGTCGATGCGCTGATGGCGCTGGCGCAGGGGATGGGGCCGGGCGATCTGACCCAGCTTGTCGCCAAGATCGCGCTGTACAAGCTGGACGATCCCGCGCCGCTCACACCCGCCGACATCGCCGCCTGCGCGCCGCTCTCGGTCGAGGCGGCGGTGGACGATCTCATCGACGTCGTTGCCGATTGCCGCGAGGACCGGATCGACCCGGTCCTGTCGCGGCTGCGCGCGCAGGGCCAGACGCCGGTCGGCATCTGCATCGCGGCGGGGCGACATTTCGGTCTGCTCTACCGTCTGGCGGGCGATCCCGGCGGGCCCGAGGCCGGGGCGGGCCGGGTGCGCCCGCCGCTTTTCGGCCCGCGCCGCGACCGCTCGGTGCGGCAGGCCCGGTCCTGGGGCGCCGCCCGGCTGGAAGAGGCGCTGACGCTCATCGTGGACACCGACCTTGCCCTGCGATCCGCCGCCCAGACCGCGCCGCAGATGGCGCTGGTGGAACGGATGCTGCTGCGCCTGTCGCGGCTGGGGCAGCGGCGTTAGCCCCCCTGACTGCGGGCTTGACCCTGCCACCGCAATCGCCAATCTGCCCGCCAACCCAGCGAGGAGAGACAGGACATGTACGAAGTCGTCGGCAAGGTGCGCAGCCGCGCGTTCCGGGTGCTCTGGGCGCTCGAAGAGATGGGCGTGCCCTACAAGCACGTCGATGTCGCCGCCCAAAGCGACGAGGCGCGCGCCTATCACCCGGCGGGCAAGATCCCCGTGATGAAGGACGGCGACGCGATCCTGACAGATTCGGTCGCGATCATGTCCTACCTGTCGGACAAGCACGGCCAGCTGGGCGCGACCGCGGGCACGGTGGCGCGCGCGCAGCTTGACGCGATGCTGCACCAGCTGAACGAAACGCTCGACGCGCCCTTGTGGATGATCGCGCGGCACACCTTCATCCTGCCCGAGGAAAAGCGCTGCCCCGACGCCGTCGCGGTCGAGAAAGAGCTTGTCCAGAAGTCGATGACCCGGCTGGGCGACGGGCTGACCGGGCCCTTCCTGATGGGGGACCACTTCACCATCGCCGATATCCTCTGCGTGCATTGCCTCAACTGGGC
>CAZNMV010000566.1:0-1711 GCA_964573835.1 uncultured Aestuariivita sp.
GGACTGGTCGAGCCGCAAAGCTCCGGCCTCGGCGGCGGCGGGTTCCTCCTCTACTGGGACGCCGCTGCGGGGCAGCTTTCCACGCTCGACGGCCGCGAAACCGCGCCGCTCGCCGCCACGCCGCGCCTCTTCCAGACTGAAGACGGAGAGACGCTTGGCTTCTTCGACGCGGTCCTCGGCGGGCTGTCGGTCGGCGTTCCGGGCACGCCTGCCCTTCTGGGCGAGGCGCATGCCCGCTGGGGTGTCCTGCCCTGGGCGGGGCTGTTCGATGACGCCATCGCGCTGGCCGAGACGGGCTTTGCCGTCTCGCCGCGCCTTGCGGCGCTGGTGGCGGCCGACGCCGCACGGTTGGCCCGCTTTCCCGGAACGGCGGCCTATTTCCTGCCCGGCGGCGCGCCGCTGGCCGAAGGCGACACCCTGCGCAACCCCGCCTATGCGGGCACGCTGCGTGCGCTGGCGTCAGACGGGGCAGGGGCCTTCTACGCAGGCCCCATCGCGCGCGACATCGTCGCCGCCGTGCAGGGCGCGCCCGGCAACCCCGGGCTGCTCAGCGAAACCGACCTCGCCATCTACCGCGTGAAGGACCGCGACCCGGTCTGCGCGCCCTACCGCGTCTTCGTCGTCTGCGGGATGGGGCCGCCGTCTTCGGGCGGGCTGACGGTCGCGCAGATCCTCGGGCTTCTGGCACCGTACGATCTTGCCGCCCTCGGCCCGGGCGACCCGAAGGCCTGGCGGCTTGTCGGGGATGCCGCGCGTCTCGCCTTTGCCGATCGGGGGCTGTACATCGCCGACAGCGATTTCGTCCCGGTCCCCGCGAAGGGCCTCATCGACCCCGCCTATCTGCGCGACCGCGCGCGGCTTCTCGACCGCGACGACGCGCTGCCGCAGGCCCTGGCGGGCAGCCCGCCCTGGGATCACGCGGGCCTCTCTGCCCCCCATGCGGGGGATGAGCGCCCGTCCACCACCCATGTCGTCATCGTCGATGCGGCGGGCAACGTCGCCTCGATGACCGCAAGCATCGAAAACGCCTTCGGCGCGCGCCTCATGGCGGGCGGATTTCTTCTGAACAACCAGCTCACCGATTTCTCGTTCCGCTCGCATGCCGACGGCGTGCCCATCGCCAACCGCGCCGAGCCGGGCAAGCGGCCCCGGTCGTCGATGGCACCCACCATCGTCTTCCGCGACGGCGCGCCGGTTCTGGCGCTGGGCTCGCCCGGGGGCAGCCGCATCATCGGCTATGTCGCGAAAACGATCATCGCCTGGGCCGACTGGGGCCTGAACATCCAGCAGGCGGTCGCGCTGCCCCATGCCATCAACCGCTTCGGCGACTACGATGTCGAGGCGGGAACCGCCGCCGAAGCCCTTTTGCCCGGCCTGCGCGCCATGGGCTTCACGGCAGAGGCGCGCGATCTCAATTCCGGCCTCCACGCCATCGAGATCGGCGCCATGCTCAAAGGTGCCGCCGACCCGCGCCGCGAAGGCATCGCACTGGGCGACTGACGCGGCGCACATAGATGTTGCGCGATGGGGCGAAATAGGACAGGAATTGTGACCAATATGATCGGGGAGGAGATCACATGGTGCAAGCGACCGCGCTGCCGCGCAACGAAGCGGGGATCGAAACGGCCCTTGGCATCCTGAAGCAGCGCTTCGGCGACCGCTTCCAGACCGGGCAGGCCATCCGCGACCAGCACGGCCACACCACCACCTG
>CAZNMV010000567.1:0-1708 GCA_964573835.1 uncultured Aestuariivita sp.
ATGTGCAGACCGGCGATTGGTGCTGCTTTTACCACAAGGTAGCGGGGATGCGCGATTGATGCAGCCCGAACGCGATCTTATCGGCTTCGCCGACCATCCGCCAAACTTCGACTGGCCCGGTGGCGCACGAGTGGCGGTGAACTTCGCGCTCAATGTCGAGGAGGGGGCGGAATACTCGATCCTCGACGGCGACGGCCGCACAGACAGCGCCTTGTCCGAGGTCGCCGCCGCCCGCGTGCCTCGTGGTGACCGTGATCTCGGCTACGAGGGCATGGTGGAGTTCGGCTCACGCGTGGGTGTCTGGCGTATCTTGCGACTGTTTCGCGACAGGGGCCTGCCGATGACGATCTTTGCCGCCGCTCAAGCGCTCGAGCGCCATCCGCCCCTTGCAGCCGCCATCGCTGAAAGTGACTGGGATGTGGTCTGTCACGGTTGGCGCTGGGCCGAGCATTACCTTATGGACGAGGCGACCGAACGCGACCACATCGCCCGCGCATATGACAGCATCACCGCGCTGACGGGTCGTGCGCCTGAAGGTTGGTATTGTCGCTATGCGCCATCGGTGAATACGCGTCGGTTGGTCGTGGAGCATGGTGGCTTCGGCTATGACAGCGACAGCTATGCCGACGAAATCCCCTTTTGGGTCAAGGTCGGGGAGCGGGACCATCTGGTGGTTCCCTATTCGCTGGTGACCAACGACACAAAGTTTCTGGGTGGTCCGCTGGTGACCGGGCGCGACTGGGGCGCTTTTCTGATCGACACGATAGAGGGGCTTTTGGCCGAGGCGCCGCTGCACCCCCGGATGATGTCCGTTGGCATGCACCCGCGCATTCTGGGTCATCCCGGACGCCTGAAAGGGCTGATCGACTTTCTGGACCACATAGCGGCTGACAGTCGCGTGTGGATCTGCAAGCGCGGTGAGATCGCGGCGCAGTTCCGCGCCCATGTCCCCGCGCCGTCGTCACGGGTGCCGGCATGAAGATCATCGCCCAAACCGCCCCTCCTGTGGCGTTGTCGCGCTTTGCCACGCTTGTCGAGCCGCCCGCTCATCCGGGAGACCGGAGGCTGTACTCCGATTGGCTTGCCCCCGTGCCGGGGCGCGCGCTTCAGTTTCACCTGAACCATGTGGTGCCCTCCGCGCTCCCTCTCGAGATCACGAAGGTCGAGGCGCATCCCTATGCCGCGCAGGTTTTTCTTCCGATCGATGTTGACCGTTACGTCGTCACCGTGATGCCCGGCCAGAACAGCCCCGATCCTGCGGGCGCTTTGGCAGTGATCCTGCCTGGTACTGTCGGTATCGTCTACCGGCCCGGCGCCTGGCATGCGGGTATCACCGTCGTGGGTCGGCCCGGCCATTTCGCCGTGCTCATGTGGCGCGGTGCGGGTGATGACGACCGTTTCGCTGACATCCCGCCTCTTGCTGTTACGGCCCCAGAGGCCATGACCGGAACTGGATCATCATGACCCACATGCCCGGCCTTTATGTTCCCGCGATAACGCCCTTTACCGCCGATCTGTCGGTGGACACAGCGCGTTTCGTGACCATCTGCCGACGTCTGCTGGAGGATGGTGCTGATGGGCTTGCGGTTTTCGGAACCACGTCCGAAGCCAATTCCTTGTCGGTATCCGAGCGGATGGCCGCGCTGGAGGCTCTGGTGGCGGCAGGTGTCGACCCTGCTTGTCTGATCCCTGGCACGGGATGTGCCGC
>CAZNMV010000568.1:0-1705 GCA_964573835.1 uncultured Aestuariivita sp.
CTCGTCCACGCTGATGCGCTGGTCGGGGCCCAGCGTGCGGCCCGACATCGTCTGGCGGTTCACTGCGACCCAGGCGGTGAACAAGGGCGCAAGCGGCGTGACCGGCGCGTCGGAATGGATCGCGACGCGCACCCCTTCGTCCAGCGCCGTGCGCACTGCGTCCATCCGGCGCGCGCGGTCTTCCCCGATGGTGAGCGCGACGTGCTGATCGCCAAAATACCACACATGGTTGGCGAAGATGTTGGTGCAGGCGCCAAGGGCCGCAGCGCGGCGGTATTGGTCGGCGCCCATCATCTGGCAGTGCTGCAGGACGTGGCGCGCCTCGGGCCAGGGATGCTTGCGCGCGGCGGCTTCGAGCGCGGCAAGCGACACCTCGGAGGCCTCGTCCCCGTTGACGTGAATATGCATCTGGATGCCGTCGCGCTGCATCACCTCGCAGAGCGCGAAGATGGTTTCGGGCGGCGTGTTCCAGATGCCGTTCGGCTGCCCACCGACATAGCCCGGCCATTTGACCCGCGCGGTCCAGCCCTGGATCGACCCGTCAGTCATCAGCTTGACCGCGCCGAGCCGCAGCTTGTCGGTCGCGCGCGTGGCAAGGCGTCTGGCCTTCGCGGCGATCTCGTCCGGGCTGCCGCCGATGGCGCCCAGCGCGGGCACGATCCGGAGATGGAAATCCTCTTCCCCGGTGGTGGACAGGGCGGTTTCGAGATCGGCCTCTTCCATCGTCGAGAAAAGGTCGGTGACGGTTGTCACCCCGGCCAGACGGCAGACATCGGCGTAAGCGCGCATCGCTGTCCGGGTCTGGCTGAGGCCACGGAAATCCATGCCCACGCGCCGCATGACCGGGAACATCGCGGCCATTTCCTGCAATTCGCCCGTGGGCTCTCCATCCGCGCCCTTCACGACGCCTTCGGCATTCGTTTCGCGCGTATAGCCCGCCATCGACAGCGCGGCCGAGTTCACGCACATCAAATGGAAGTTCGAGAACATGATCGCCACAGGCCGGTCGCCCGCGATGCGGTCGAGATGGTGGCGGTTGAGCCGTTCTGAGCGCAGGAAGATCGGGTCGAACCCCCATCCGAGCAGCGGCGCGCCCGGGGGCAGCGTGGCGGCCTGCGCCGCAAGCCGGGCGATGACGGCGTCGATATCGGTCATGCCCTTGTGCAGATTGCCCTGCGGGTCGATCCGGTCGTGATAGCCGGCATAGGCGAAATTCCACATCGCGCCCGCCATCATGTGGGCATGCCCTTCGACGAAGCCGGGCATCAGCACGGCATGGCTCAGGCTGTCGTCATGGACGACATCACCCCATTGATCGGCGCAATCGGCCCCGCCCACGGCAAGAATGCGGCCCTCCCTGACGGCGACATGGGTCGCGCGGGGGCGGTTGGGGTCCATCGTGATGATCTGGCGGGCGGCGAAGACGGTGATGGGCGGCATCTGAGGACTCCTCTTTCCTCAGGGGTAGCGCAGGGTGGATCGTTCACAAAGCAATTTCTTCAGCAGGGTGCGCGGCATGAAAAAGGGCCCGCGCGGCGGCGCGGGCCCGAGGTGGTTGCCAAGGGAAGCAACATGAAGAAACTGTCTTACCAGTCGGTCGGGCCCTTGTCGGCAAAGGCCGCGACGAGGAAATCGATGAAGGCGCGCACTTTGGGCTGGGTGAAGCGGCCCGGCGGATAGACGGCGTAGATGCCTTGGGTTTCCA
>CAZNMV010000569.1:0-1696 GCA_964573835.1 uncultured Aestuariivita sp.
CATGCAGCAAGGCAGCCGGTCCAAGATACCGATCGCCATTCCACCAATAAGACGGGCAGGAGGTCGAGCAGCAGGCGCACATCACGCATTCATAAAGCCCGTCCAGCTTTTCGCGATCCTCGACCGACTGGCGCCATTCCTTGGCGGGACGGTTGGTCTTGGTCTCGAGCCAGGGCATGATCGAGGCATGCTGGGCATAGAAATGCGTCAGATCAGGGATCAGGTCCTTGATCACCGGCATATGCGGCAGCGGATAGATCTTCACATCGCCCTTCACGTCATCCATGCCATGCAGACAGGCCAGCGTGTTGATCCCGTCGATGTTCATCGCGCAGGATCCGCAGATCCCCTCGCGGCAGGACCGGCGGAAGGTCAGCGTGGGATCGATCTCGGATTTGATCTTGATCAGCGCGTCAAGGATCATCGGCCCGCAGGTATCCAGATCGACGAAATAGGTATCGACCCGCGGGTTTTCCCCGTCATCGGGGTTCCAGCGGTAGATCTTGAAGGTCCGCAGGTTCTTGGCGCCCTCGGGCTTGGGCCAGGTCTTGCCGGTCCGCATCCGGCTGTTCTTCGGCAGTGTCAGTTGCACCATGATGTCTCTCCCGTCACAGAAGGGCTGGCAGGCCATTGGCCAGCAGGCAATTGAGCGTGTCCGGCCGGGACACGATATTCGTCACAAGCTCCACGGTATTGGCCGTGGGCCCGGTAATGCTGTCGGCGGCCAGCGCCAGCAACTCGCGGCTGCTGGCATTGTCGATGATGCAATCCACCGCCGGTTGGACCGGAACGCCGGGGAAGTTCTGCACCAGCACCGGTGTGATCGCGGCGCGCGCGGCGTCGCGGGTCAGCCGGTCCTGATCGGCAGGCGTGCAGGCGGCCAGCGTGGCGGCGCATAGCGCCGCCAGACCCACCCCCCGCAGGGCACCTATGCCGCGGGCAGGGATCAATAGACCCGTGCCTTGGGCGCGATCTTCTTCAGGTCGATCCCGCCTTCCGCTTCCTTGGTCAGGGGCTCGGTCACGACCCGGCGATAGCTGAGGTCGACCTTGCTGCCATCGACCCGCGCGATGGTATGCTTGCGCCAGTTCGCATCATCCCGGTCGGGATAATCCTCGTGGGCATGCGCGCCGCGCGATTCCTTGCGCGCCTCGGCGCCGACGATGGTGGCCAGCGCGTTGGGCATCAGGTTGGTCAGCTCCAGCGTTTCCATCAGGTCGCTGTTCCAGATCATCGAGCGGTCGGTGACGGCCACGTCGTCCATCTTGCCGGCGACCGCGTACATCTTCTCGACACCCTCGGCCAGCGTCTTGTCGGTGCGGAACACCGCCGCGTCGGCCTGCATCGTCTTTTGCATCTCCAGCCGCAATTCGGCCGTGGACACGGTGCCCTTGGCGTGGCGCAGCCCGTCGAAACGGTCCAGCGCCTTGTCGAGGCTCGCCAGGTTCAGCGTCGGGTTCGGGGCGTTCGGGTCCACGATCTGGCCCGCCTTGATCGCCGCGGCGCGGCCGAACACCACAAGGTCGATCAGGCTGTTCGAGCCCAGCCGGTTCGCGCCATGCACGCTGGCGCAGCCGGCCTCGCCCACGGCCATCAGGCCGGGCGCGATGGCGTCCGGGTTGTCCTTCGTGGGGTTCAGCACCTCGCCCCAGTAGTTCGTCGGGATGCCGCCCATGTTGTAATGCACCGTCGGCAG
>CAZNMV010000570.1:0-1695 GCA_964573835.1 uncultured Aestuariivita sp.
GGGTGAAGTCATCCTCGCCGTGGCGCAGGACGCTCATCTCGGTCAGGATGCGGCCGCGGGTATCGGCGAAATAGGCAAGGTTCATGCGCCCGACCTTGGGCAGCCCGCCGGTGATGCGGGTGCGCAGCCAGTCGGCGGCACCTGCGCCCGAGAGATCGAAGCGCGAGAAGCCGGGCAGGTCCAGCACGCCCACGCCGTCGCGCACCGCCTCGCATTCCTCGCGGATGCGGTCGCTCCACGGGCCGCTCCGGTTCCAGGTCTGGGTCGCCTCCTCGGACGTGTCGTCACCCGGTTTCGCGAACCAGTTGGCGCGTTCCCAGCCATTGTAGGCCCCCATCTGGCCGCCCAACGCCTTCACCTTGTCATGGACGGGCGAGGTCTTGCGGTCAGGCGCGGCGGGCCAGCGGTGCCAGGGGAAATGCATCGCGTATTCGTGGCCATAGACCTCGATCCCCTTCTGCACGCAGTAATCATGATCGGTGTAATCGGTATAGCGGCGCGGATCGCAGGACCACATGTCCCATTCCGTCTGGCCTTCGGTGATCCATTCGGCCAGCACCTTGCCGGCTCCACCTGCCTGGGCGATGCCGAAAGTGAAGACGCAGGCCTCAAACGCATTGGGCACGCCGGGCATGGGACCGATCAGCGGCAGGCCGTCCGGCGCATAGGGGATCGGGCCGTTGATCACCTTGCTGACACCCGCAGTGCCGAGAACCGGCACGCGCGCCATCGCGTCCTCGATATACCATTCGAGCCGTTCGAGATCGTCGGGATACAGTTGAAAGCTGAAATCTTCCGGCATCGGGTCGGAGGGATCGGCCCAATGGGCGCGGCAGTTGCGTTCATACGGGCCAAGGTTGAAGCCGTGCTTTTCCTGCCGCAGGTAATAGGACGAATCCACGTCGCGCAGCAGCGGCAGCTTGTGGCCCTGTTCGCGGCTCCAGGCCTCGAGCTCGGGGATTTCCTCGGTCAGCATGTATTGATGGCTCATCACCATCATCGGCACGGTGCGCCCGCCGAAAGGCTTGAACCATTCGCCGACCTTCTGGGCGTAGTAACCGGCGGCGTTCACCACGATTTCGCAGCGGATATCGCCCTTTTCGGTATGCACGATCCAGTCGTCGCCGTCGCGGCTGACGCCGGTCGCGGGGGTGAAGCGCAGGATCTTCGCGCCCATGTCGCGCGCGCCCTTGGCCAGCGCCTGCGTCAGCTGCGCCGGGTCGATGTCGCCATCGTTCGGATCGTAGAGCGCACCCTTGAGATCATGCGTCTCGACGAAGGGATAGCGGCCCTTGATCTCGTCCACGCCAAGGATGTCGATATCCATGCCCTGATAGCGGCCCATACCCTTGGCGCGCTGGAATTCCTGCATCCGCTCCTTCGAATGGGCCAGGCGGATCGACCCGGTGACGTGATAGTTCATCGGGTAATCGACCGCCGCGCCCAAGCCGCGGTAGAGTTCCGTCGAATAGCGCTGCATGTTCATGATCGACCACGAGGTCGAGAAGGTCGGCACATTGCCCGCCGCATGCCAGGTGGAACCGGCCGTCAGTTCGTTCTTTTCCAGCAAGACGCAGTCGGTCCAGCCGGCCTTGGCCAGATGATACAGGCTCGACACGCCGACGACGCCGCCGCCGATGATGACGACACGGGTGGTGGCAGGTAGGTCAGCCATGGTTTCCTCCCTCACTAAAG
>CAZNMV010000571.1:0-1695 GCA_964573835.1 uncultured Aestuariivita sp.
CAGCTCGCCGCCCTTGCCGTACTCGGTCTCCATCACCTTGGCGAAGCCTTCGGCGGCCTTGGATAGCTCGACCCAGTCCTGCGGGCGCTTCGGACCGGAGACCGCCGGAACGATGGTCGACATGTCCAGGTGCAGCGTGTCGGTGAAGACGGGCGCTTCGGTGTAGTCCGGACGGAACATGCCCTGGGCCTTCGAATAGGCCTCGACCAGCGCGACGCGCTTGTCGTCGCGGCCGGTGGCGCGCAGGTATTCGAGTGTTTCATTGTCGACCGGGAAGAAGCCGCAGGTCGCGCCGTATTCCGGCGCCATGTTGGCGATGGTCGCGCGGTCCGCCAGCGGCAGATGGTCAAGTCCCTTGCCGAAGAACTCGACGAACTTGCCGACGACGCCCTTCTTGCGCAGCATTTCGACCACCTTCAACACCAGGTCGGTGCCGGTGGTGCCCTCGACCATCTGGCCGGTCAGTTCGAAGCCCACGACCTCGGGGATCAGCATCGAGATCGGCTGGCCCAGCATAGCGGCCTCGGCCTCGATGCCGCCCACGCCCCAGCCCAGAACGGCGAGGCCGTTGACCATGGTGGTGTGGCTGTCGGTGCCGACCAGCGTGTCGGGATAGGCGACGGTTTCGCCGGCCTGGTCCGTGTCGGTCCAGACCGCCTGCGACAGGTATTCGAGGTTCACCTGGTGGCAGATGCCCGTTCCCGGCGGCACGACGCGGAAATTGTTGAACGCGCTCTGGCCCCATTTCAGGAAGGTATAGCGCTCCATGTTCCGCTCGTATTCGCGGTCGACGTTCATCTGGAAGGCGCGCGGGTTGCCGAATTCGTCGATCATGACCGAGTGGTCGATGACGAGATCAACCGGGTTCAGCGGGTTGATCTTCTCGGCATCGCCGCCAAGCGCCACGATCCCGTCACGCATCGCGGCCAGGTCCACTACTGCGGGCACGCCGGTGAAGTCCTGCATCAGCACGCGGGCAGGGCGGTAGGCGATCTCGCGCGGGTTCCGGCCACCATTCGCGCCCCATTCGCCGAAGGCGCGGATATCGTCGACGCTGACGGTCTTGTCATCCTCGAAGCGCAGCATGTTCTCGAGGACGACCTTGAGCGATGCCGGCAGGTTCGAGAACGTGCCAAGTCCGGCGGCCTCGGCGGCCGGGATCGAGTAATAGGCAACCGACTGGCTGCCGACTGTCAGGGTCTTGCGGGTCTTGGAACTGTCGTGGCCGACGGTAATGGGCATGGGTGACCTCCCGGGGGTTCAATGGGGATTTGCCGCGGGAATACTCCGCGGGCGCGCCGCTCCGCAAGGGGGGTGCGGCTATTTTGTATACCATGGTGCACAGAATAATGCATCAACTTGCGACGAATTGCTTTCCGTGGTGCTCGCGCCGCTGTAACCAAGTCTCTCAAAACCTTGATTGGCACGTCTCCGATGTCTCGGTTACGCAGGACAAAAAGCAGGAAACGAAAAAAAAGGACCGCGCAATGCGTTCGCGCCTTCTGAGTTATGTCGCCGCGGCCTGGGCCGTGCTGGGCGGAGCGGCCGCCGCCGATGGGCCGGTCGTGGTCGAACTCTTCACCTCGCAAGGCTGTTCCTCCTGTCCGCCGGCGGACAAGATCCTGGCCGAGATCGCGAACCGCGACGACATCATCGCTCTGGCGCTTCATGTGGACTATTGGGATTACATCGGCT
>CAZNMV010000572.1:0-1686 GCA_964573835.1 uncultured Aestuariivita sp.
ATAGCTGAACAACGACCCGCTCGTCTCGTCCGTCCCGCGCATCTTCACCCCCGCCGTTATCGTGCGAAGGGTGAATCATGTTCTCAAACTGCTGTCGAGGCAGGACTATTTCAGCAGCCTGCTAAAAGACCGCCGTCCGAACTGATCTGCGCACCCCTGAACTGACCCGCACACGGCGGTCGAAATCGACCCGATCTGCCCGCTGCGAACCTGCACTGGGTTATCCATGAAAAGCGCCCCTCACAGGTGTCAACATCATGATTTATATACGTAATATCACGATCAGGGCTGTGAGATCAGTCGATTACTTGGGGAATATCGGACTAGGACTTCCGGGTACAAGTTTCGAAGATAGGGGTATGGAATAATGTGCACAAATGCGCCGCTTTGTATGCGTCTCCACAATGAAATTCAGGAAATAGCGATTAACGAAAGTGCTTCCTGGTGCTGCTTTACGTCCGCAGCGGCGAGTATCCGAGGGCCACTGGATAGCGTAATCGGTTTTCCGTTCCAATCGGATATAATACCCCCGGCGCCCTCTATAATCGGCCTGAAGGGAGCGAAGTCATAGATCTTGAGGCCACTGTCCATTGACAGGTGGAGCCTGCCTTCGGCTAGACGGCCATAAGATAATGCAGCACCGCCATATATCCGCCAAGATGTTGCATCTCGCATGGTGTGAAGCGCGGAACGCTCGCTCTCGGAATAAAAGTCAGGATTTGATGTAGAAAGGATTGCCGTGGAAAGAGATGCAGGCGCTTGTACTTTGCAAGGAGTGCCGTTGAGCGTTGTGCTCTGTCCTGCGATCCCAGTCCAGCGTAGGTCCAATTTCGGTATGTCGATGATGCCGATCACAGGGATACCACGAAAGGCTAAAGCGATCAGTGTGCCGTAGACCGGCACGCCCGCGATATATGCTGCTGTCCCATCGATCGGGTCCAGCACCCAGACCCATTCGGCGTCTGGGGCATGCCATTTTTCTTCCTCGCCAATGATTCCATGCCCAGGCCATTGGGAGGAAATCATTGCCCGCAGTTGCGTTTCTATACGCGCATCCATTTCGGTCACAAAGGTCCGATCTGTCTTCATCTCCACAATCATCGGGGCTTGCTCAAACTTAGCAAGCAGGTGCCTTGCGCAATCTGCTAGCGTTGCTGCGAAGGTAGCACACGAGGCAACCATGGTCTCGTACTGGTTCATTTAGCGGTTCTCCTGTGAGCATCGATAACTTTTTTGCGAAATAACTGCACCACCCTTAAAGACATAGCTTGTTCCGTATAAGCAAAATTAATTGTCGTTGAAAATGACATAAGGTCTGCTTTAATCCGCTTCATGCGATTTTTCGCCACCCATGGTTCCGCAAGGTTTGACGGCAGAAACCCGATGTATCGTCCTGTAAGGATCAGGTGCAGCAACCCTTCCATTTGCGCTGCGCTGGCCGATGCTGGACGCGAAAAAACCGTATAATAAGGCATCGTACTATAGTAGTCGCGCTGTGCGTAAGGGGTGTCGGCAATCTTATTAAGAGAGATGTTCGAGTCATTTTCTTCAAAGAATGGATGCTTGTCACCACAATACAAAAATATATTTTCGCGAAAAAGCGTGTTCGATTTAATTGCAGCCTGATGGCCTGCGGCGGGTGTTATCGCTGCTTCGATTTGACCAGACAACAGGGCCTGCTCAATC
>CAZNMV010000573.1:0-1682 GCA_964573835.1 uncultured Aestuariivita sp.
GAGATCCAGTCCGGCATGACCCGGGCACAGGTCGCCACGCGTCTGCCCGGCGTGCTGGCCCGGATCAATCCCGCAGGCGAAGGCCTTGTCCCGCGCCGCGATGCCGACACGCCGCGCGCCTGGTCGGATGCGATGCAGACAGCACTTGGGCCGGGCGCCACGCCGGGCGCGCGCCGCGCTGCGGGCGAACGCGCCCTCGACATCGCGCGGGTCATGCGGCTGGATGACCATCGCCTGGGCTTTACCCATTACGTGATGGGCCGGCTGACCCTGCCCCTTGATCCCGCAGCCGCGGTCGCACATTTCCGCCAGGCCGATGCGGTCTTTGCGCAGCGGCCCGAATATGCGATGCACCGCGCCCTGGTCAGCGCCCAACTGGCCGCCTACCTGGTGGCCCAGGGCAATGGCGCCGAAGCGGTCGATCTGGTCAGCCAGAACCTGCCCGTCGTCATCCGCCACGAGAACGCGGCCCTTGTCGCCACGCTCAACATGCTGCGCGCCGAAGGGCTGGATCTGTCCGGACGCGGCGTCGAGGCGCAGGCCGTGCGGCTGGACAGTCTGGGCTGGGCGCGTTACGGGTTCGGTGCGGAAGGGGCCATTCGCGCCAAGATGCGCGAGGTCGGCGCCCTCAATCCGCTGAACAGGAGAAACGGGCGGATATGATCGTAATTGGCTTGGCGCTACTGGGGGCCATCATCGGCGGCATGACAGCTGCAAGACGCAAGGGCAACAAGATGGACATCGGCCAATACGCAGCCGCCTATGCCATCGCCTTTGCGCTGCTGGGGTTGTTCATCACCCTCTTCGTGCATCGCGCGGCGCTGTAAGTCCGATGTTCCTGCCCTTCTTCGAAAACCTCAGGAAAGGCGGCGTCCCGGTCAGCCTGCGCGAATACCTGTCCTTCCTCGAAGGCATGTCGCGCGGTCTGGTGACCTATGACGTGGAAGGGTTCTATTACCTGGCCCGCACCGCCATGGTGAAGGACGAGCGCAATATCGACAAGTTCGACCGCGCTTTCGCCGAAACCTTCAAGGGGCTGGAGGACATCAAGCTCGAGGATGTGCTCAAGGCGGTCAATATCCCCGCCGAATGGCTGGAAAAGCTGGCCGAAAAGCACCTCAGCCCCGAAGAGATGGACGAGATCAAGGCGCTTGGCGGTTTCGACAAGCTGATGGAGACGCTCAAGCAGCGGCTCGAGGAACAGAAAGGCCGCCATCAGGGCGGCAGCAAATGGGTGGGCACCGCCGGCACCTCGCCCTTCGGGGCGCATGGCTACAACCCCGAGGGCGTGCGCATCGGTCAGGACAAGTCCCGCCACCAGCGCGCGGTCAAGGTCTGGGACAAGCGCGAGTTCAAGAACCTCGACGACACCGTCGAGCTGGGCACGCGCAACATCAAGGTGGCGCTCAAGCGTCTGCGCCGCTGGGCGCGCGACGGTGCCGCCGAAGAGCTGGATCTGGACGGCACGATCCGTTCGACTGCCGAACAGGGCTATCTGGATGTGAAAACCCGCCCCGAGCGGCGCAATGCCGTCAAGGTGCTGCTGTTTCTGGACGCAGGCGGCTCGATGGATCCGCATGTCAAGGTCGTGGAAGAGCTGTTTTCCGCCGCCCGGACCGAGTTCAAGCATCTCGAATACTACTATTTCCACAATTGCCTCTACGAAGGCGTGTGGCGCGACA
>CAZNMV010000574.1:0-1670 GCA_964573835.1 uncultured Aestuariivita sp.
CGTCACCGCCCGCCCCGACCCGGAAGAGGAGGCGCAGGCGCCCCACCGCCTTTATGGCCATGTCGACTGGCGGCGGCGCTATTCGGCGGGTGACTGGCTGCGCGAGGTGGAGCCGCTTTTGCGCGGACCGGAGCGGCCGATCATCGTGGGTGGCACCGGGCTTTACTTTCTGGCCCTGACGGAAGGGCTGGCCGATGTGCCGCCGGTGCCGCAGGCGGTGCGCGCCCGGGCCGACGCGCTGGATCCGGCGGCGATGATCGCCGATCTCGACCCGGCAACGGCGGCGCGCATCGATCTGGCCAATCCCGCCCGCATCCGCCGCGCCTGGGAGGTGCTGCAGGCCACCGGGCAGGGCCTCGCCGCCTGGCAGGACACAACGCCGCCGCCGCTTCTGCCGGTTCAGGACGCCGCCGCACTGGTGATCGGGACACCGAAGGACTGGCTCGAGGCGCGCATCTTCGCGCGCTTCGACCGGATGGTGGCCCAAGGCGCGCTGGACGAGGTTGCGGCGATGGCGCCGCATCATGATCCGGGCCTTCCCGCCTTCCGCGCGATCGGTGTGCCGGAGCTCATGGCGCATGTGCGGGGCGACATCCCTCTCGACGAGGCGCGCCGCCGCGCCGCCATCGCCACGCGGCAATTTGCCAAGCGCCAGCGCACATGGTTCCGCGCCCGCATGGGCGCATGGCAGACGCTGCGCGCAGGACCGCCATAGCCGCAGGCCCGCAAGACGGACAGGTCGCTTTCGTACAAGGCGAATGTCGTTTTTTATCCGAAAATAACGAAACCGTAGATTGACCTCGGTCGCAAAAAGATGCCGAATGGGCATCACGCCGGGCAAAGCGGCACGGCACAAAACCAAAGATCAGGCACCCTCCGGACCGAACCGGACCACGTCGGGGACCACCCCGCACCGGGTGCTGAAACAGGGAGACGCGCGGCCCGACCGGCCGCGGCAGGGCCACGCCACGATGCGGCGCACAGCATCCGCGTGACCGGAGCAGTCTTCCCATGCCCGCACCGGGCCCGCCCCGCCGGGGCGCGCTGTCCGGCGCACCGAATGACGGGGGCGGTCAGCGCAATCAGGCGCGACGCCGCCCTTCCGGGCCCGGCCCGGGCGAGACAGACCGGCGGGGGCGCGGACCGCGTCGGGCTGACAGTCTGAGACCGACAGAGGACCAAATGGGACTGTTCATACTGAGACGCACCGGCGTTATGATCCTGACGGCCCTGTGCCTCACGTTCATCGTCTTTTTCATGACGAATCTCTATCCGAACCTCGAAAAGCTGGCCAAGACGCAGGGCAATTTCCGCATGTCGGACGAGGCGGTGGCGAGCTGGCTCGACAGCAACGGCTATCTTCAGCCGATGGCGCTGAAATACGCGCAATGGCTGGGGGCCGCGCCGGGCTGGCAGAAGGAAACCCGCGACGGCATCCGCGGCCGCTGCTTCAAGGGCGCGGTGGCGCCCGAAGTCGCGGCCGAGGCACCACGGTTCTGCGGCATCCTGCAGGGCAACTGGGGCTATTCCACGGTCGCGAAGACCGATGTGAACGACGTGATCTGGAAACGGCTGGGGCTGACGGGCAAGCTGATGTTCTGGGTGCTGGTGCTGATGGTGCCGACGGCGCTGATCGTCGGCATCCTTGCGGGCTTGCGCGAGGGATCGGC
>CAZNMV010000575.1:0-1666 GCA_964573835.1 uncultured Aestuariivita sp.
AGGCGGCCACAAGCGGGCAGGTGTTGTCGGCATCGGCAAAGCATTCGGCCAGCGGCAGGCCGCCTTCCACGTCGCGGAAGACATCACCGATGCGGATGTCGCGGGCCGAGCGCGCCAGCGTCATGCCGCCGTTGCGCCCGCGCTGGGTGTGCAGGTAGTTCAGCTGGCTGAGTTGGTTGATCACCTGCGCCAGGTGGTTTTCCGAGATATTGCAGCACTCCGCGATCTCGGCCTTCGTCACCAGACGATCGGAATTGGCGGCGCAGAACATCAGCAGACGGACGGCGATGTTGGTTCGTTTCGTGATGCGCATGCGCGCCTCCATCCCGGGCTTTCGCCAAGATTGCACATCTTCGCAAAAGAAGGTTTGACATACATCAACAGCGAAAAACAGGTCTGATGACGTGAGAGAGCCTTATTTCTTTGGCTATGGCAGCCTTGTGAACACGGCGACGCATGATTTTCCCGATCCGCAGCCTGCGCGGCTTCGGGGTTGGCGGCGGGCGTGGCGGCATACCGATCTGCGGCCCGTGGCCTTCCTGACCGCGATCCCGGACGAGGGGTGCGAGATCGACGGGTTGATCGCCCATGACCCGCGCGGGGACTGGGGGGCGCTCGACGCCCGGGAATGGGCCTATGACCGGGTGGGGGTCACGCATCTGGTGACGCATGCGGTGCCGCGCGATCTGGATATCGCGGTCTATGCCGTTCCCGAGGGCCGCCACCGGGTGCCGGACAGCGCCTATCCGGTGCTTCTGTCCTATCTCGACGTGGTGGTGCAGGGGTTCCTGCGGGTCTTCGGGGAAGACGGCCTGCGGCGGTTCTTCGACACGACCGATGGCTGGGCTGCACCCATCCTGAACGACCGGGGCGCGCCGCGCTATCCCCGCCACCAGCGGCTCCAGCCCGGGGAAACCGCGCTGGTGGATGCGGAACTCGCCCGGATCGGGGCGCGGGTGGTGGCCGATCAGGCCTGACCGGGTTTGCCTTGCAGAAGCGGCAGAAGGACGGCCATCTCGGGCCCCTTTTCCCGGCCCGTCACAGCAAGGCGCAGCGGCATGAAAAGCCCCCTGCCCTTGCGGCCCGTCGCGTCCTTCACGGCCGAGGTCCATGCCCCCCAGGTCGCGTCGTCATAGGGCGGGTTCGGCAGCATCGTGAGCGCCTGCGCCACGAAATCGCGGTCTTCGTCCGCGATCACCGGGGCGGCCCCGTCGCGGCAGAGCGTCCACCACTCGGGCAGGTCGTGCATGGTGGTGATGTTCTCGCGCATGACCTCCCAGAACCGGGGCGCGATGTCGGCAGGCACGCCGAGGCCTGCGATGTGATCGGCAACTGCCGCGTAAGGCAGCGACGACAGGTGCCGCGCCGTCAGCGGGAACAGGTCGGTTTCGTCGAATTTCGTAGGCGCCGCGCCGAAGCGCGAGATGTCGAAGCCTTCGATCAGTTCGTCCATGCTGGCGCGCAGTTCCACCGGATCGGATGATCCCAGCCGCGCCATCAGCGACAGCAGCGCCATCGGCTCTACCCCCTGCGCGCGCAGATCCTTGATCGACAGCGCACCCAGGCGTTTCGACAGCGCCTCGCCCTGCGGGCCGGTCAGCAGCGAATGATGCGCAAAGCTGGGCACCGCGCCGCCCAGCGCCTGGATGATCTGGATCTGGGTGGC
>CAZNMV010000576.1:0-1658 GCA_964573835.1 uncultured Aestuariivita sp.
ACCGAAACGGACTCCAAGCCCCTGACCCGCCTCCGCTGACGCTGGGAGGCGGGGGGCTTGGAGGAAGTTGGCAAGAAATAGGAACGTAAACTTCACATGCGCCACCATCACAAACTGACCGACGACGAACGCCGCCAGATCATCGAAGCCCGCACCGGGGGCACCCCTGCCGCCGTTCTGGCCCGCCGCTTCGGCGTCTCGACCCGGACGATCTACAACACGCTGAGCCGGGCCAAAGGCGCGTGCCCGGGCCCCACCACGACGATCAGCATGCGCCTGAGCGCGCGCCAACTTGCAGGGTTTCAGGCCGCATTGGCGCGTCGCGGCATCACCGACCAACCCGCCGCCCTGCGCCGCCTGATGGGGGCCGCCGACATCCTGCTGCGCCCGGCAGACCCGGTCGTGCGCGACCATCTGCAAGCCTGGGGCGCGCAAGTCGCGACCGAAGGCGCTGCGGTCAACCACATCGCCCGCAAGCTGAACGAGGCCAAACTGCGCGGCCGCCCGATGCCCTTCACCGACGATGACATGACCACGATCCGCACCTTCGCCGGGAGCTTGGTCGAATTCGCGGAAGAGTTCCGCATCCTGTGGGAGGCTGAGCTGGCCGCGAAGACGCGCGAAGTCGACAAGGCGCTGGAGGGGCTAGCCGCAAAGGCACCGGAGCCCTAAAGCAGGTCCCGCATCTGCTCCGCCCGCTGCGTCGCATCGCTTGCGATCGGCTCGCTGACCGCCGCTGGGACCTGATCGCCCACCGCCAGAAGCGTCCGCTCCAGCGCGGGGCCCAGCCGATCGGTCATGTCCTGCAACAGCTCCAAGGCGCGGCCCTTGGGCAGACCCGCCGCGCGGCCCTCGGCCTCGAAGTGGCGCGGCACGATCTCGTCGATGCCGTAATGGCCATCGATCGACATGGCGAGGCGGTAGCGCTTGCGCTGCAACCGGCCCGCGCGGACGACCGGGGCGACGCTCAGGATGTCATAGAGGGGCGCGAGCGTGAACCGCGCCCGGCGCCCCAGACGCAGGCTGAAGTTCTTGGCGTGCCCGTCCGAGGCCCCGATCAGGAAGAAGTAGATCTGCGCCCGGAAGAACGTCTCCCGGTCCTCCATGGGCGTGTCGGATTCCCGCAAAAGCTCCATGATCTGCTCGATGCCGGGGCCGCCCAGCCGCTGGTACTTCATCGCAGAAGGATAACCCAACGACTGGCAGATATCCTCTTGCGGCAGGCGCTTCAGGGTGTCGCTGTGCCAGACGCGATCGAACCGCTCGACCGACAACACGACCTGCCCGGGAAGGGTGAGCTTTTCGACATGCGCGACGGGCAGCCCGATTTCGCGCGCCAAGGTCATGCAGAACAACTCGTTTTCGACGCTGTCGCTCAGGTCGATCTGCTCGGGGCCGGGAATGATGCCCATGGGCGTCTTGAAGATATGGCTGGTCGGCGTGATGCCGCGCGGCTTGGCCCATTGGCCGTCGATCCGCAGATAGGCCGTCTTCTCCTGCGCACCGGCGATGGAAATCCGGAAATCCTCGTCTTCACCCAAGGCGAGCGGCGCAGCGGCGAGGTTCTTCAGGTCGGCGACCATCTCCTTTTCCGAAATGATGCGATACTGCATGTCCTGATCGGACGGGGCCTCGTCCACCGGCAGGAATTGCAGCGC
>CAZNMV010000577.1:0-1643 GCA_964573835.1 uncultured Aestuariivita sp.
CGAGCTCTTGAAGGATGTCGAGGACCTGCGCCACAGGATCAGCATCAACCGTGCAATCCGGTCGGTGGGTGCGCCCGAAACCGTCACCGACAGCGAAAGCTTCACCGAGGCGCTGATCCGTATCCGCAGGGAAAACGGGCTGTATCAGAGGCTGGACGATCATGTGGTCGTCGATCAGCAGACCCTGTTCCGCACATCGGTCACCATGCCCGCGAACCTGACCGAAGGCGCCTATGCGACCCGCATCTTCCTTGTGCGCGACGGGATGGTCGTGTCCGAGAAATCGACGAAGATCGACGTGCGCAAGGTCGGGCTGGAGCGGTGGCTGTTCACCCTATCGCGTCAGCAGCCGCTGATCTACGGCCTTCTGTCGCTGGCCATCGCCATCGCGGCGGGCTGGGGAGCATCGGCGGTGTTCCGGTACATCCGCGCCTGACAGGCGCCCTGCAGCGCCCTATCCCCGGCCCACATAGGGCATTTTCGTCGCCATGATCGTCTGGAACAGCACGTTGGCCGACGGGGGCAGATCGGCCATGTGATGGACGGCCTCGGCCGCATGGGCGACGTCCATCGTCTGCATGCCCGGGTTGGCGGCCTTCAGCCCTTGCAGAAGCTCGCTTTCGGCATTGCCGATGTCGATCTGGCCGCAGGCGATGTCGAACGCCCGCCCGTCGAGCGCGAGCGATTTGGTCAGCCCGGTGATCGCGTGTTTCGTGGTGGTGTAGCAGACCGACCCTTCGCGCGGCGTATGGGCCGCGATGGACCCGTTGTTGATGATGCGGCCGCCCTGCGGCGACTGGCGCCGCATCTGCCGGAAGGCCAGTTGCGCGGCGATGAACATGCCGTCGAGGTTGACCGCCAGCGACTGCCGCCACTGGTCGAGCGGCACTTCGTCGATGGGCGCGGCGGGGGTGAAGATGCCTGCGTTGTTGAAGAGAACGTCAAGCCGACCGGCACGGGCAAGGAACGTCGCGAAGGCGTTCTCCATCGCGGCGGCGTCGGTCACGTCGGCGGGCAGGACCACGGCTGTGTCGCGGCCTGCGGCCAGCGCCTCCAGCCGGTCGGCGCGGCGCGCGACAAGGCCGACCGTCCAGCCCCGGTCGAGGAACAGCGCGGCGGTGGCGGCGCCGATGCCGGAACTGGCCCCGGTGATCAGGATGGTTCTCATGTCTCTTCCTCTTCCAGTGTCAGACGGCCGGGGGCGGCGCGCAGGTCGTCGACGCGGAGCGCGTGGGTGGGTTTCGACAGGCGGTTGCGCACCACCCAGTAAAGCCGTTCCTGCGCCCGGGTGATCGCGACATAAGCCAGCCGTTTCCACAAGGGCTGGCCCGCTTCGCTGCGCCCCGCGCGGGCGGCGGCATAGATGTCGGGGGCGAAGACCTGCACGCTTTCCCATTGCGACCCTTGCGCCTTGTGGATCGTCACGGCGGCCCCGTGCAGGAAGGCCGCGCCCATGCGCGCGGCGAAGGGGATGAAGGGTTCTTCCTCGTCCGGTTTCTCGATCTTGATGATCGAGGCCGCGCTGACCTGCGGGTCTTCGGCACCGATCACATGCAGGCGCGAAAAGCCGGGTTTGCGCCCGGGGCCCAGATAGATCACCTGCGCGCCCTTGATGAGGCCGCGCGCCTCAAGGTCGATGCGCT
>CAZNMV010000578.1:0-272 GCA_964573835.1 uncultured Aestuariivita sp.
GCCGGCATCGCAACCGACCTTGACGTCGCGAGAGCCTGCGAGTTGCCGCAGCGCTTCGGAGAGGCGCATGCCGGGCGTGGCCGCAAGCGTGATTGCATCGCCATTCAGGAAAAACTGGACCGGCGTCTGATCGGAGCGTTTATCCATGGCTGCCTCCGGCCTGCCTTATCGCGCGGCGGCAGAGTTCGGCAACGGCCTCCTGACGATAGGCGGCGGTACCTCGGGGATCGTCGATGGGCGCGAGCGCGGCGAGATGGCGGGAGTCGATCTCC
>CAZNMV010000578.1:282-1639 GCA_964573835.1 uncultured Aestuariivita sp.
GGATTGTCCGCTGTCTGCCCGACTAGCTCGGCCTCGAGCATGGACAGGCGTTGCGCGACGGGCGAACAGGCGCCGACCGCGACCCGGGCTTCTCGGATGTGTCCGGAGTCGTCGCGCTCCACGAGCGCCGCGACCATGGCGATGGAAATCACGAGGTAGCTGCGCGAGCCCAGTTTCTCGAAGGCGCTGTGGCCGCCATCCGGCGGGGTGGGAATATGGATGGCCTCGAGAATCTCGTCTGCGGTACGGGCGGTGAGGCGCGGGCCTTCCAGAAATTCGGACAGCGCCAAGCGGCGGCGGCCGCGATGCGAGACGAGTTCAACCTTGGCGTCGAGCGTGAGAAGCGGCGGAATGCCATCGGCTGCGGGCGAAGCGTTGCAGAGATTCCCGGCAAGCGTGCCGGCATTCTGGATCTGGACGCCACCGACGTTCCGGGCCGCGTGGCGCAGGCTGTCGAAGGCGGGCGGCAGGGAGGCATCGCGAATATCGCTCCATCGTGTCAGTGCACCGATGCGCAGCCCACCTTCCGACCAACTCATGCCGCGCAATTCTTCGATCCCCGATATATCGACAACCGGTCCCGAAAAATCGCGCCCGTTCAGGCTAGGATAGACATCTGTTCCGCCCGCGAGGATCGTGGCTTTCGCCTCGTCCAGGAGTCCGAGCGCGTCTCCCAATGTTCTTGGAGTGAAATAGTCCATATTCCGCCAGGTGTCGGTTTCCGGGGCCAAGTTAGGGGCAGCATCGGGGCGGGTGTCAATGGCGATCCGGGGCGAGACCGGTACGGGCCGACGTCGCATCGGCAGCGAGATGAAGCCGCCGGCCCGCGTCGGGCCGGCGTTCACTGTCAGAAGAGACTGACATCTCCCGAGATGGCAGTCTTCGGAGCCGTGTCGCCATGTCCCCTGAACAGCCGGTCTCGCAAGGAGACAAGGCGCAACGTGCCGGCAAGGTGATCGACCACGGTCACACCGTCATTCACCGCAGCTGCAAGGGCCGGAAGGAGGCGGGACAGGTCTTCGTTGACCTGCGTCATGTGATCGAGGTGCTGATATGTCTCCAGACGGCACAAGGAGATGTCGTCGATCGGCATCGAAACCGACACGGCATCCTGGAGGCCGAGCGATTCGGCGTGACATTCCTTCATGAGAGTGCCGATGGCTTCGAGCACCTGGGCGACGGTCGTACCCTTGCCGGCATGCACGGGCGCTTGGGAAATTCGGGCGTCCGTCACAGTCGGCCCACGATCGATTCGATGGCCGATTTCAGATCGGCGGGCTGAAATGGCTTGGCGATATAGTTGTTCATCCCCAGTTGTTTACCCTTGTTGATGAGGGCCGGATCCGCACGGCCAGTG
>CAZNMV010000579.1:0-1637 GCA_964573835.1 uncultured Aestuariivita sp.
ATCGGGATCGTGATGGACGATTCCATCGTGATCGCGGATTCCATCGCCGTGCATGTCGCCAAGGATGCGACGGTGGAAAACGTGGCCGCAGGCGTTGCCGCCGTGGCGCCGGGTGTCATTTCGTCCTTCCTGACCACGCTGGCCGTGTTCCTGCCCTTGGCCTTTCTGGCAGGCGAGTTGGGCGCCGTGCTGGAAGTTCTGCCGGTCGTGCTGCTGGCGGCGCTCGCCGCGTCGCTGATCGAGGCCTTTTTCATCCTGCCCCATCACCTGAAGGGTGGGATGAAAAAGACCACCCCATCGCGCTTCCGGGTCCGCTTCGATGCAGGCTTCGATGCCCTGCGCGAGCGCGGCGTTGGCCGTCTGGCCGATGCCGCGATCCGCTGGCGCTGGCTGGTCGCAGGGCTTGCCATCGGGGCCTTGATCCTGACGGTCGGTGCCCTGGGCGGCGGTGTGGTCAAGCGCGAGGCGATGCCCGAGATCGACGGCGACGTGCTCGAGGCGCGGCTGATGCTGCCCGCTGGCACCCCGCTGGCGCGCACGGGCCAAGCCGTCGCCCAGGTCGAGGCGGCGCTGGACCGCGTGAATGCCCGCCTGACGCCGGAACAGCCCGAGGCACAACCGCTTGTCATCCGCCGTATCACGCGAATGGGCCGCAACCTCTCGGCAGGCGAGACCGGCGCCCATGTTGCCACCATCGCGGTGGACCTTCTGGGTGCCGAGACACGCACCACCACACTGGACGACATCGTCACGCTATGGCGCGAGGAAATAGGCCCTCTGCCCGGCGTCTCCTCGCTGATCCTGACCGAGCCGGGAATCGGTCCGCAGGGCATCGCGGTCGAGCTGCGCCTGACCCACCCCGACCTCGCCACGCTTGAGGCGGCAGGTCGCGCCACACTGGCCGAGCTGGAAACCTATGCCGGTGTGCGCAACGCGATTGTCGACCTACGCCCCGGTGCGCCAGAGCTGCGGCTAAGCCTATCGCCGGGCGCCGAGGCCTTAGGGCTGACCGCCGCGGATGTGGCGGGCCAGCTGCGCGCGGCCTTCCTTGGAACGCAGCTTGCGGAAATCCGGCGTGGCGATCTGGCCTGGGATCTTGAGGTGCGGCTGGCCGATCGTGACCGTGCCACCCGCGCTGACCTCAGCGTCTTCGAGATCGCCCTGCCTGATGGCGGCACTGTGCCGCTTTCCAGCATCGCGGACGTCATCGAGGCGCGCGGCTGGGGCAGCATCACGCGGCGCAACGGTCTGCGCACGCTGACTGTGGCGGCTGACGTAGATGGTCGCATCGGCAATGCCGACGCGATCACCGCACGGCTGGCCGAGGGCTTCCTGCCCGGTCTGGTGGCCGCCACCCCCAACCTCACCTTCGAGATCGGCGGGCAGGCCGCGAATTCGGCGGAAACCGTGGCCTCGATCCTTCGCGGGTTCCTGATCGGGCTTGTAGGCATTTACCTCGTCCTCAGCTTCCAGTTCCGCAGCTATGTCGAACCGCTGATCGTGATGATCACCATCCCGCTGGCATTTCTGGGTGTGATCTGGGGCCATGTCCTGATGGGCTACAACATCTCGATGCCGTCGTTGGTGGGGGCGGCGTCGCTGGCGGGCATCGTGGTGAACAACGCGATCCTGCTGGT
>CAZNMV010000580.1:0-1621 GCA_964573835.1 uncultured Aestuariivita sp.
CGCGCATCTGGCCGACGCCAACCCGCGCGCACCGCAGGCCGGCCCCACCTCGTACACCCAGACTTCGGGTTCGGTCTATGATGCCGGCCCGCGGATCATCTCGAACCTGGTCGCGGACCAGACCCTGTCCAACCCCGCCGCGATCGCGGCCGCGCTCAGCCATGCTGGTCTGACCGGTCAGGCCATGCTGGCCGCCTCGCAGCAGATCACCGCGGCGCACAAGGCGGTTCTGGACGCACAGGTCATTCAGCCCGATGTGCTGGCGACCGCGCTGAACACGGCCCAGAGCGTAGCCCAGGCAGCCACCGAAGCGCGCGATGCGAAGGCGCTGGAAGTCCAGCAGCTCGAAACCGCGAAGACCGATGCCGATACCACCCTTGCAGACGCAGAGCTGGAACTGGACAGGCTCCAGGCCGAGCTGGACGCAATGACCGTCTCGCCGGTTCTGGTCCCGTCGCCGACCCCTGAGAACACGGGCCTCGGCCAGGGCGTGCCGCTGGATAACTTGAATGACAGCCTTCTGACTGCGCAGAGCGAACTGAGTGCCCTTGAAACCAGCCTCGCCAATGCACAGGCCTCCTTCGACGCCCTTACCGCCGCATTCCAGAGCGCGCAGCAGGTGGCCGATGAGACGCAGTTGGACCGTGATGCAGCGCAAGTCGCCATTGGCATCGAAGCTGGCGAGGCGACTGCGGCGCAGACGGCCTTCGCGAGTGCCTTTGCCGCCTATTTGATCAACCCGGCCGCGAATTTCGCCCAGATGAATGCCGCGGCCCTGCGCCGGACCACTGAACGGCAGGAGGCCGACGCAGCCGCAGCGGCTCTGAACACTGCGATCCGGCTTGACGACGAAGCGGATTCCGCCGCGCTTCAGGCTCTGAACGCGCTGAACAGCGCCAATGATCTGGTCGCGACCCTCACGGAACAGCGCGATGCCGCGCAGGCGCTGGTCGACACGCTCCTCCCCGAGCAGACGATCGATCCGGGCACGCTGACCCCGTTCGAGCCCACACCGACGGGCGGCGATCAGCAACTGGATCTGACCGGGGGCCAGAACGAAGCCTTTCTGGCGGCCCAGGACGCAGTATTCGCACAGCAAGACATCGTCGACGCGGCACTGGAGGCAGCCACATTGGCGGCGGATGCTCATTCTGCCGCGGTTGGCGAACTTGCCGGGCTGGAAACCGCCGTTACCGATGCGGACGCCGAAGTCACCCGTCTGACCACGGCGCAGGCTAACGCTGTTTCCCCCGAAGTGGCCCTTGCCACGGCGCAGACCACTCTCGACACGCTGCTGGTCACGCATGGCATCGAGATGGACGGCAACAACGTCATGCTGCCCGACGTGGCGCCGGACGAAGGTCTGTCGGCCCCCTACAACAGCTGGATGACCCTGTTCGGCCAGTTCTTCGACCATGGTCTCGACCTGATCGGCAAGGGCGGCAGCGGCACGGTCTTCATCCCGCTGATGCCGGATGACCCGCTCTATGATCCGACGTCGCCCACCAACTTCATGGTGCTGACCCGCGCGACGAACCAGCCCGGTCCCGATGGTATCATGGGTACGGCCGATGACGTGCGCGAGCACTTCAACAAGACCACGCCCTGGGTCGACCAGAAC
>CAZNMV010000581.1:0-1615 GCA_964573835.1 uncultured Aestuariivita sp.
CGCCGGCCTGATCGCGCCCGACGAAAAGACCTTCGAATACGTCACGGGGCGGCCCCACGCCCCCAAGGGCGGCGAGTGGGAAATGGCGCTTGAATACTGGAAGACGCTGCACTCGGACGAGGGCGCGCATTACGACAAGGTGATCGAGATCGACGCCGCCGACATCGCGCCCGTCGTCACCTGGGGCACCAGCCCCGAGGACGTGCTGCCGATCACCGCCACCGTCCCCGCGCCCGAGGATTTCACCGGCGGCAAGGTCGAGGCCGCGCGCCGGTCGCTCGACTACATGGGCCTGACGCCGGGGCAGAAACTGTCGGACATCGAGATCGACACCGTCTTCATCGGCTCCTGCACCAACGGCCGGATCGAGGACCTGCGCGAGGTCGCCCGCATCGTCGAGGGCCGCAAGGTCAAGGACGGCATCCGCGCCATGATCGTGCCGGGCTCGGGCCTCGTGCGGCTTCAGGCCGAACAGGAAGGCATCGCGCAAAAGCTGATCGACGCCGGGTTCGACTGGCGCATGGCTGGCTGCTCGATGTGCCTCGGCATGAACCCCGACCAGCTCGCCCCCGGCGAACGCTGCGCGTCCACCTCGAACCGCAATTTCGAGGGCCGCCAGGGCTACAAGGGCCGCACGCATCTCGTGTCGCCCGCCATGGCGGCGGCGGCGGCGGTCACCGGCCGCCTGACCGACGTGCGCGATCTGATGTAATCGGCCGCTCGCCCCCCCTTGTCGGGCTGTCTCGCGAGGCGGCCCGACGGGGCGGACGAGCGCCCTGAGACAGGACAAGACAGATGGACAAGTTCACCACCCTCACCGGCGTCGCGGCGCCCATGCCGCTGGTCAATGTCGATACCGACATGATCATCCCCAAGCAGTTCCTGAAGACGATCAAGCGGTCGGGCCTTGGCGCCAACCTCTTCGACGAGATGCGCTATGACCGCGACGGCAACGAGATCGCCGATTTCGTGCTGAACCAGCCCGCCTATCGCGACGCGGAGATCCTCGTGGCCGGCGACAATTTCGGCTGCGGCTCCAGCCGCGAGCACGCGCCCTGGGCGCTGCTCGATTTCGGCATCCGCTGCGTGATCGCGCCCAGCTTCGCCGACATCTTCTTCAACAACTGCTTCAAGAACGGCATCCTGCCGATCGCGCTCCCGCAAGAGCAGGTCGATATCCTGATGAAGGACGCCGAGAAGGGCGCCAACGCCCGGATTTCCGTCGACCTGGAGGCGCAGACGATCACCTCTTCGGATGGTCAGGTCTTCACCTTCGACATCGACCCGTTCAAGAAGCACTGCCTTCTGAACGGCCTCGACGACATCGGCCTGACCATGGAACGCGTGGACGATATCGGCGCGTTCGAGGCCCGGCAGACCGCCGCGCGCCCGTGGCTCGCGCCGTGCCACAGGCACGGCGCATTTCCGCTTTCAAATTGATGCAAAGCGGCACCAGTTGCTCCACGAAAATGCCCGGAAGCATTTGTTAACTTTCCCAAGCGCTTGCTGGAGGAAGTGAAAGTGGGCAAGATCGTGGCAAGTTTGAGGCAGTCCGCCACACTCGGCGGAAACGGTTTGGAACAAGGCCACGGCATCGCACCGTGGCCGTCCGGGT
>CAZNMV010000582.1:0-1610 GCA_964573835.1 uncultured Aestuariivita sp.
GGCGCAGTCAGGCGATCTTGACGTCAGAAGGCAGGCCACTTGGGGAATGTCGGTTCCATGCCCAGCCCCAGTTACACAGGCTTGTAGGCGACAGCCTCGATTTCGACGGCGATGTCGATCATCAGGCGCGACTCTGCGGTGGAACGGGCGGGCGGATTTTCCGTGAAGAACTCGGCATAGGCTTCGTTGAACGCCCCGAAATCCTCCCGGTCCCGCAGCCAGACGGTGGTCTTGACTACATCGCCAAGATCGCACCCGGCCATCTGAAGGCACTTCCGCACATTCTCGAGCACTTGCCGGGTCTCGGCCGCGACGCCGCCTTCGACGATCTTTTTGTCCTCTCCGACCGGCACCTGGCCGGAGACGAATACGAAATCACCGGCGCGGACGGCGGGTGACAATGGCACGTGGGATGCGCCGAAATATTCTTTGACCATGGAAAACTCCTTGTTATGTTCGGTGCGACTATGACCAAACTGCCTGGAAAGGCCAAGCGATTGTCTGCACGGTCCGCGGCCTGCCGTCGGTCTTGCGAAGACGCCCCGATCCTCTGGAGAGGTCCTGATGCATGTTGACGAGATAGAAACCCCCGCGGTGCTGATCGACCTTGACCGGGTCGACGCCAACGTGGCGCGCGCCCAGGCCTATGCGGATGCGCACGGCCTTCCCCTGCGGCCGCATGTGAAAACCCACAAGCTGCCCGAAATGGCTCGCCGGCAGATGGCGCAGGGTGCGATCGGAATAACTTGCCAGAAAATCGGCGAAGCCGAGGCAATGGCCGACGGGGGGCTTACGGATATCCTGATCCCCTACAACATCCTTGGGGACAAGAAGCTTGATCGACTGGCCGCGCTGAACGCTCGGGTGACACTGGCGGTCACGGCGGACAGTCCTGCAACGATCGAGGGCTATGCCCGACGCTTCGACGCCGACGCACCGCTGACGGTGCTTGTCGAATGCGACACCGGCGCCGGTCGTTGCGGCGTTCAGTCCGCGGATCAGGCGGTGGCCCTTGCCCGGCTGATCGACGCGGCACCCGGTCTGCAATTCGGCGGACTGATGACCTACCCGGCACGCGGAGGGATCGCCAAGGCGGATTCCTGGCTTCTCGAGGCGCGATCCGCGCTGGAAGCGGCCGGCCTGCCGCCCAAGGTCATTTCGTCTGGCGGCACACCCGATCTGATGCATGCGGCGGAAGGCACCGTCACGACGGAATACCGCCCCGGGACCTACATCTATTCCGACAGAATGCAGGTCGCCTTTGGGCACGGCACCCTGGAAGACTGCGCATTGACCGTGAAGGCAACCGTTGTAAGCCGCCCGACCGACACCCGCGCGGTGCTGGATACCGGGTCCAAGGCGCTGGCGGCCGACAGGTTGCCGGCACCAGAAACCGGACATGGCCATATCGTGGAATATCCGGACGCGGTCGTGGCGTGGCTTTCGGAGGAGCATGCTGTCGTCGATCTGTCGGCATGCGATTCTAGACCGCAGGTGGGCGATACGGTGCGCATCATTCCCAATCATGCCTGCGTGGTCTCAAACCTGTTCGATCGCGTCTTTCTGATCCGGGGCGATCAGGTCGAGCAGGAGGCAACGGTCACATCGCG
>CAZNMV010000583.1:0-1604 GCA_964573835.1 uncultured Aestuariivita sp.
TGTATTCAACGCGCCCGGAGGTGACAAGGGTGCGCCTTCTGACGTGGTGCGGGACATGGCTGGACGGGCAGCGGGGCGCGTTATTCCCGTGGTCGCCCGTCGTCTTCGCCATGGGCATTGCCACTTATTTCGCGCTCAGATGGGAACCGGGGCGTGGAACCTGGAGCCTCGTCGTGCTCGCCATGGCGTCGCTTCTGGTGACCGGGTGGTTGCGCGGGCCGGGCGCGCGGCTGGTGTCGACCGGCCTTCTCCTTGCCCTTGCGGGCTTTGCCGTGGCGGGGCTGCGGGCTCATTCTGTCGCGGAGAACGTGCTTTCTTTCCGCTATCACGGCCCTGTCGAGGGACGGATCATCGCCATCGACCGCTCGGCCTCCGATGCCGTGCGCCTGACGCTGGACCGGGTGCGCTTGCGTGACGTGCCGCCCGAGAGGACGCCCGCACGGGTGCGGATCGCGCTCCACGGTCTTCAGGGCTATCTGGTGCCCGAGCCGGGGCTGACGGTCATCGCCACGGCGCATCTTGCGCCGCCCGGCGGTGCGGTCGAGCCCGGCGGCTATGATTTCCGGCGCCAGGCCTGGTTCCAGCGGCTGGGCGCGGTGGGCTATACCCGCGTGCCGGTGCTGGCTTATGCACAGCATGAGGGGCGCGAGGTCTCGCTGGCGGTCTATCGGCTGCGTATACGCCTATCGGCTGCCGTGCAGGCCGCGCTGCCGGCGCCGGTGGGCGGCTTCGCGGCGGCGATCACCACCGGCGACCGCGCGGGCATGGACGCCGAGGTTCTCGAGGCGCTCCGGGCCTCGAACCTGGCGCATCTTCTGGCGATCTCGGGGCTGCACATGGGGCTTCTGACAGGCTTTGTCTTCGCCGCGCTGCGCCTGGGTCTCGCGGCCATTCCCGGCGTGGCCCTGCGCTGGCCTGTCCGCAAGATCGCCGCTGCAGCTGCCCTGGTGGCAGGGGCGGTCTACCTGGCGCTCTCGGGCGGCAATGTCGCGACCGAACGCGCCTTCATCATGGTGGCCGTGATGTTCGTGGCCGTGCTGGTCGAGCGCCGCGCGGTCACGCTCCGCTCGGTCGCCGTGGCGGCGCTGATCGTGCTGACGCTGAGGCCCGAGGCGCTCTACGGCCCTGGTTTCCAGATGTCCTTCGCGGCCACGACGGCCCTTGTCGCGGCCTATGGCGCGATGCGCGGGCGCAGCTGGGCGCCCTCGCGCTGGCCGGTCTGGGCGCAGGTCGTGGGGGGCGTGGCGATATCGTCCTTCGTGGCCGGGATGGCGACCGCACCGATCTCGGCGGCGCATTTCAACCAGGTCCCGCATTACGGGCTGGTGGCCAACATCGTCTCGGTGCCGCTGATGGGCGCGATCATCATCCCGGCGGCGGTGCTGGCGGCGCTTCTCAGCCCATTCGGACTGGGCTGGATCGGACTGAAACTGATGGAATGGCCGATCCTCTGGATCCTTTCGGTGGCCCAGACCGTCGCCGGCTGGCCCGGGTCGGTCAGCGCCGTGATCGCACCGGGCGGGGCGGTTCTGCCCCTTATGGCGCTGGGAGCGCTATGGGGCGTGCTTGTCCGTGGTCGGGGGCGGGCGCTCGGGCTGCCGGTC
>CAZNMV010000584.1:0-1601 GCA_964573835.1 uncultured Aestuariivita sp.
GGCGGTCGGCGATCGCCTGCGGCGCGGTCACCGGCGCCGCGGCCTCGCCCACGGCGGGCGGAGCGGGCAGCGGCACCGCCAGAGACAGGGCCGCAGCCCCGATCACCGACATCACACCACCCCAGATCAACCCGCTAACAAAACCCCGTGTCACGCCCGTGTCCGCCCTTTGTCCTGTCGCCCCTAGGAGGGGCGGCGGCCATCTTGCGCGGCCCTTGCCCCGTTGCCCGCCCGGGGTTGACGCCCGTGCGCAACCCTGAACATGTATGCTTATACCGGAAGGGTGCCGCCAAGCTCTAGCCCTTTCAAGACCATGGGCCGGAAGATGCTGCTGCTGATCGATAATTACGACAGTTTCACCTACAACCTCGTGCATTACCTGGGCGAACTCGGGGCCGATGTGGTGGTGCGCCGCAACGATGCGATCGACGTGCAGGCGGCCATGGCGCTGCGGCCTTCGGGCATCGTCCTGTCGCCCGGGCCCTGCGATCCCGATCAGGCGGGCATCTGCCTGGCGCTGACGGCGGCCGCGGCCGAGACGCGCACACCGCTTCTGGGCGTGTGTCTCGGCCATCAGACCATCGGGCAGGCCTTCGGCGGGCGCGTGGTGCGCGCGGGCGAGATCGTGCATGGCAAGATGGGCACGATCCATCACGCGGGCGGCGGCGTCTTCGCGGGGCTGCCCAGCCCGCTGCGCGCGACGCGCTATCATTCGCTTGTGGTCGAGCGCGAGAGCTTGCCCGATTGCCTGCAGGTGACCGGCTGGCTGGAGGACGGCACGATCATGGGCCTGTCGCACCGCGACCTGCCGGTGCACGGGGTGCAGTTCCACCCTGAGTCCATCGCGTCAGAACATGGGCACGCGATGCTGAAGACCTTCCTTGACGCCCTGCCGGTGGCGGCATGAGCGAGATCCTCAAACCCCTGATCGGCGCGGCGGCCGAACGCCCGCTGACCCGCGCCGAGGCCGAGGACGCGTTCCGCGCGCTTTTCGAGGGCGAGGCGACGCCGAGCCAGATCGGCGGCTTCCTCATGGCGCTGCGCACCCGGGGCGAGACGGTGGACGAATTCGCCGCGGCAGCCGCCGTGATGCGGGCCAAATGCAACCGCGTGCGCGCGCCCGAAGGCGCGATGGACATCGTCGGCACGGGCGGCGACGGGAAAGGCACGCTCAACATCTCCACCGCCACGGCCTTTGTCGTGGCCGGCGCGGGCGTGCCGGTGGCCAAGCATGGCAACCGCAACCTGTCGTCGAAATCAGGGGCGGCGGATGCGCTGACGCAGCTGGGCATCAACGTGATGGTCGGCCCTCAAGTCGTTGAAAAGGCAATTTCCTCCTGCGGGATCGGCTTCATGATGGCACCGATGCACCACCCGGCCATCGCCCATGTGATGCCCACCCGCGCCGAGCTTGGCACGCGGACGATCTTCAACATCCTCGGCCCGCTGACCAACCCCGCGGGCGTCAAGCGGCAGCTCACGGGGGCCTTTTCACGCGACCTGATCCGCCCCATGGCCGAGACGCTGCAGGCGCTGGGGTCGGACTGCGCCTGGCTGGTGCATGGATCGGACGGCACGGACGAGCTGACCATCACCGGGGT
>CAZNMV010000585.1:0-1595 GCA_964573835.1 uncultured Aestuariivita sp.
GTGCTGGCGCGGGTCGAGACCTATCACCGGCCCTACCAGTCGCAGCTGCGCGCGCTTCTGGACGCGACGCATGAACGCTGGGGCGCGGTCTGGCACGTCGATTGCCATTCCATGCAAGAGGTCGCCTCGGCCATGTCCACGCAAGAACGGGGCACGCCGCGGCCGGATTTCGTGCTGGGCGACCGCGACGGGACGTCCTGCGCGCCCGAGTTCACGGCGACGGTGCAGGAGTTCCTGACCAGCCGCGGCTATTCCGTCGCCGTCAACGACCCCTACAAGGGGATGGAGCTTGTGCGGGCCAGCGGCGATCCGGCGCGGCGGCGCCACTCGCTCCAGGTCGAGGTGAACCGCAAGCTCTACATGGACGAGACCACGCGAGAGCCGAACGCGGGTTACGCGGACTTGCGCGGGACGTTCGACGCCCTGTCGGAACACCTGGCCGGGTACGTGGTCAGTCTGTCGGAAGGACAGCCGGCATGACCGGTTCCGCGACGGGCCTGCCCAACCCTTATGCAGTCGAACTGACCCCGCCCGACATTTCGGCCTATGCCGCGGGCAACATCGGCGTGCCCTATGTCTGGACCTTCGACAGCGGGGCCGCGGGGCCGCATGTGGCGATCACCGCGATCGTTCACGGCAACGAACCCTGTGGGGCGATCGCGCTGGACTGGCTGATGCAGATGGGCGTCCGGCCCTTGCAGGGAAGGCTTTCGCTGGCCTTCGTGAATGTCGCGGCCTACGAGGCGTTCGATCCCGAGGTGCCGGATGCAACCCGTTGGGTTGAAGAGGATTTCAACCGGCTTTGGGGCGAGGGCGTGCTGGACGATCCGGACCGGCGCGTCACGCCCGAGGTCGAGCGCGCGCGCGAGTTGCGGCCCTGGCTGTCGACGGTGGACCTGTTGCTCGACATCCATTCGATGCAGCACAAGACCGATCCCCTCATCATCGCGGGGCCTGCCGCGAAGGGCCGGACGCTGGGCGGCGCGATCGGCTGGCCGGGCATCGTCGTGACCGACAAGGGCCATGCCGAGGGCCAGCGGATGCGCGACTTCGCCGATTTCGCCGACCCCGCGTCGGCGCGCAACGCGGCGCTGGTCGAATGCGGCCAGCACTGGGAGGCCGAGGCGGCCGAGGTCGCGAAGGATTGCGTGACGGGCTTTCTGCGCACGACCGGGGCGGTGGCGAAGGACTTTGCCGAGGACCGCATGGCGACGCGCCCGCCGCGCCCGGCACAGCGCCTCTACGAGGTGATGGGACCGGTGACGATCGAGACCGGCGATTTCCGCTTCGCGCAGGACTGGCGCGGGTTCGAGCATCTGCCCGAGGGCACGCTGATCGGCCATGACGGGGACCGCGCCATCCTTGCGCCGCATGATCCCACGGTCCTGATCATGCCGTCCCGGCGCCTCTGGCCCGGCAAGACGGCCGTCCGGCTGGCCCGACCGCTGGAGGCCTGAGGCTCCCCGCGCCCGGGGAATCGGGGACCGGCAGGCCGTTCCCGCCGCGGACGGTACCGGCCGCGATGCATCGCAACCGGGGCCGGCGCGGCAATGCGCCACGGGGATGCACGGCCCGTGCGCCGGCGGGATCGCACT
>CAZNMV010000586.1:0-1566 GCA_964573835.1 uncultured Aestuariivita sp.
ATGGCCAGGTTCGCGATGGCCATGACGGTGGTCGAGCCCTGGCTGTGCTCGGTCACGCCGAGGCCATAGTAGATCGCCGCGTTGCCGCCGGTGGCATAAAGCCGGGCCGCCGCGCGCAGGTCCGCCGCGGGCACGCCTGTCAGCATCTGCGTGGCCTCGGGGCTGTGGCGCTCGTCCGCGACGAAGGCGGCCCAGTCGGCGAAGGTCTCCATGTCGCCGCGCTCGGCCACGAAGGCCTCGTTGACCAGCCCCTCGGTCACGATCACATGCGCCATGGCAGTCAGGACCGCGACGTTGGTGCCCGGCGTCAGCGGCAGGTGATGCGCCGCCTCGATGTGCGGGGTGCGCACCAGGTCGATCCGGCGCGGGTCCACCACGATCAGCCGCGCGCCCTGGCGCAACCGCTTTTTCAGGCGCGAGGCGAAGACGGGGTGGCCATCGGTGGGGTTGGCGCCGATCACCATGACCACGTCCGCGTCCTCGACCGAGTCGAAATCCTGCGTGCCCGCCGAGGTGCCGAAGGTGGTCTTCAGCCCGTAGCCGGTGGGCGAATGGCAGACGCGCGCGCAGGTGTCGGTGTTGTTGTTGCCAAAGACCGCGCGGATCAGCTTCTGGACAAGGAAGGTCTCCTCGTTCGAGCAGCGCGACGAGGTGATGCCGCCGATCGCGTTCTGCCCGTGCCGGGCCTGGATGTCGCGCAGGCGGGCGGCGGTATGGGCGAAGGCCTCGTCCCAGCTGACCTCGCGCCAGGGCTCGTCGATCGTGTCGCGGATCATCGGGTTCAGGATGCGGTCGCGGTGGTTGGCATAGCCCCAGGCGAAGCGGCCCTTGACGCAGGAATGCCCGCGGTTGGCCTTGCCGTTCTTGTAGGGGACCATGCGCACCAGTTCATCGCCGCGCATCTCGGCCTTGAACGAACAGCCCACCCCGCAATAGGCGCAGGTGGTGACGACCGAGCGGTCCGGCGTGCCGATCTCGATGACCGATTTCTCCTGCAGCGTCGCGGTCGGGCAGGCCTGCACGCAGGCGCCGCAGCTGACGCAGTCCGAGGACAGGAAATCGTCGCCCGCCATGCCCGGCGACACCCGGCTGTCGAAGCCGCGCCCCTCGATCGTCAGGGCGAAGGTGCCCTGCACCTCCTCGCAGGCGCGCACGCAGCGCGAGCAGACGATGCACTTGGCCGGGTCGTAGGTGAAATAGGGGTTCGAGTCGTCCTTGGGGATGTAATTAGGGTTCGCCTCCGCGCCCGACGCGGCGCGGGTCTCGAAATGGTTCTCGCCCGCCTCGTAACGTACGTCGCGCAGGCCGACGACGCCGGCCATGTCCTGCAACTCGCAATCGCCATTGGCCGCGCAGGTCAGGCAATCCAGCGGGTGGTCCGAGATGTAGAGCTCCATCACCCCCTTGCGCAGCTTCTTCACCTGCGGGGTCTGGGTGTGGACGACCATGCCCTCTGCCACGGGCGTGGTGCAGGAGGCGGGCGTGCCGCGCCGCCCCTCTATCTCCACCAGGCACAGGCGGCAGGACCCGAAGGCGTCCACCATGTCGGTGGCGCAGAGCTTGGGG
>CAZNMV010000587.1:0-1552 GCA_964573835.1 uncultured Aestuariivita sp.
TGATCGGCGATCGAATGGACGATGCCGCTGCGTTCGGTGCCGTGGTAGATCCCGAAACTGCCATGGCGGTATTCGCGTTGATAGCGCGCCAGCATCGAGCGTTCGGTGTCGTTGGCGACCTGATCCAGCGGCAGCGCGGCCAGGTCGTGATAGCGCATGCCGGGTGGCGCGGTGCCGCTGACCGTGCCGTGATAGACGATCGAATGCGCGCCGGTCTGGCTGTTTTGGAACACGGCATAAAGGTGGTCGAGCCGGGCCGTCAGGCCATGGCCATCCATATGACGCAGGAACCCGGCAACCGTGTTGTCGCGCGTCGGCGCCTTGGGCACTGTCAGCGTGCCGTCGCCCGCCTCCTCAAGCAAGATCCGCTCTCCATCAGCCAGGACGGCGGCGATGACCCCGTTGGCATCCTTGGTCGCCGCGTCGGCCAGCCGGTTTTCCAGCCCAAGGTCGAAGTAGGCGCCGTTGTGGAAGCCAAGCGGTTTGCCCTCGGTCACCGCGTGGTTCAACACGCGCCCGATCAGGATCAGGTGATCGCCTGCATCGACCAACTTGTGCCGCGCACAGGCAAATGTCGCCAGCGCCCCGTTGATCAGCGGCAGCTCCTGCGGGCCCGGATGCCAATGGGTGCCCGAGAACTTTTCGCTCGAGCGCGAGGCGAAGAGGCCCGAAATCTCTTTTTGCGCGTCCGACAGGATGTTGACCGCGAAATGCGGCGCCTGGGCAAAGACATCGCAGCTATGTGCCGTCTTGGCGAGGCAGACCAGCAGCAGCGGCGGGTCAAGCGAGACCGAGGTGAACGAATTGGCGGTAAAGCCGCGTGGTGTGCCATCCTCTTGCCGGGTGGTCAGCACGGTCACCCCGGTGGCGAACTGCCCGAAGGCACGGCGCAGGTCGCGCCGTGCCTCGTCGTCGAGCGGCGCGCTGTCGGCCAGCGTGTCGAGCATCGCGTCATGCTCGCCCAGCCGGGGCGGGGCGGGTAGAGGAGGCGCCGCCTGTCCGGCAACGCGCAACGGATTGGCGGCCACGGTCCAGGGCGCATGGCCGGGTTCGGGATGGGGGATGCACGCCAGCATCTGCCGCGCCGCGACATGGGGATCGGCGGTAATATCGGCTACCGTGTTGAGCGGGCCAAAGGGCACGTGACCGCCCAGCAACTCGGTCAGTTCTGCCTTGCTGCGGGTGGCGGTCCAGCCCGAGACGATCGCGTTGATCTCGCCCGCATTGGCGGACCGCCCGGCTCGGTTGGAGAGCCGCAGATCGGCGCCCAGGTCTGGCCAGTTCATGATCCGGGTCAGCTTTTGCCAGAAACTGTCATCAACAATACCGAGCGCAACCTGACCATCGGCGGCGGGAAACACCCCAAAGGGGGCCAGCAGCGGGTGACCGTTGCCCTCGGGGCCCGGCACCTGCCCGGTCATGTCGTGCAGATAGACCATGCGTTCGCACATCGAGATCATCGCGTCATACATCGCGACGTCGACGAAACGGCCCTTGCCGGTCGCCTCGGCCTCGCGCAGGGCGGCGAGAATGCCAAAGGACATCATCATGC
>CAZNMV010000588.1:0-1551 GCA_964573835.1 uncultured Aestuariivita sp.
AGAACGGCCCCGGTCTGGGCACATTTGTAGTGACTGGGACGCACAGGCGTGACGGCCGGGAATACCTCGCCGGTGCTTGGATCGACCAGTTCTTCACTGCTCCCCAGTTCCATGAATTCGGTGCAGAGATAGCCGAACTTGCTGCGATCCACAGGCAGCCCGAGACCCGATGCGGCCTCGCCTTTGACGAACTTGATCACCCCTTTGGTGGTCAGGACATTCAGCCGATCGCGGATGCTCGTCTGGCCACTGAGGCCGCCCTGGTTCTCGAAGGACTGGGCGAACAAGGTCATCGTGTACATGCGTCCTGCACGCGCTTCTCGCTCCAGAATATCGGTGATGACCTCGCCCTTGCGTTCGCGCTCGGCATCGTGCCGTGCCCCGAGTTCAGCCCGCACAAGCCGCTCGTTCATAGGGTTGATCTCGACCCATTCACCTTTGACCTTGTCGACGATCTTCGCCGCGAGCGCGGGCCCATTGCGCAACTCGATTTCCAGCTTGCGCTGCGAGTTGTCTTCCTCGGGCCGGTGCAGGATCAGACCCGAGGTGTAGAACCCTCGCAGGGCGCTAGCGCCAGACAGAGCCAGAAACGGGTCGTCCTTGACCTGCTGCTTGCTGAGCTTCTTGGTGTGGTGGACCAGAACAACGCCGCAATCGGGGTTGATATGATCGCGCAAGACCTCAACGCGGTCCTTCAGGAAGAACATCATCGCGGCATTGTCGTTTTCACCGCCACCCTCGGGGCCGCCGTCGAAAAGGTTCCGGATCGGATCGATGCAGATGATGTCCACCGGCTCGGCCGGAAAGGCGCGCCGAATGGCCCCTGCCACATGAACACTGCCCTCCGTGTCGAGCAGCATCTTCAACTTCGGTGTCGCCACCAGATTGTCGCGGGCACCGGCCATGAGGCTTGGCGGCAGCGTGATCTGCTGCATGCGTTCACGCAGATAGTGATACTGGATCTCCGCCTGCAGGTAGAAGATCCGCAGCGCCCGCGGCGGCGTGAAGCCGAGGAAGGGTTGGCCAGCGGCCATGTGGACGAGCAAGGAGATCAGCAGGTCACTCTTGCCCACCTTGGGCGCGCCGCCCAGCACCAAGAGCCCACCAGGCGTCAGCACGCGTGGCGCGATGATATCGGCCGGCATGGGGCTCGTGTCATCCAAGAGCGCACCGAGCGTGAAGGTGGGCATTTCGTCAGGGGCCGGCGCCGCGCTGTCGAGCCGGATGACGGGCGGCCCGTGCTTTTCGACATGGATGGCCCAGAGGCGTTCGGACTCGCGCTTGAGCCGTTCCACGGGCCACTGGGGCCGCAGCATTGCGGCGTTGTAGCCGCAGATCGCCTCCCAGCCCTCGTCTTTCGACAGCCGGCCTTCGTGCACCATGCGGATGAAATACCCGATCGCGGCAGAGACACCCTCGAAGCGCGACCAGTCATCCTGACCGCCTTCGCGCACGGGCGTGACCAGCACTTCGTCCACGCGGGGCTTATCAGGCGTGGTGAAATCCGGCGCGAGATTGACGCCCGGCGCGGGCGGCATGTCGGCCACGGCC
>CAZNMV010000589.1:0-820 GCA_964573835.1 uncultured Aestuariivita sp.
TGTTGTCCGATCCGCGGCTGCTGCATGTCGCTGATCTGCCCGCGCCCGCCGTAAGACACGCGCGCCGAGGCGATCTTGTCATAGGTGATCTCGTTCTGGCGCGATATGTCGGCCGGCCGCACAAAGCCGCTGACCAGAAGTTCGCGCATCTCGAAATTCACGCGAACCTCCTGCGACCCCGAGATGGCGAGGATCCCGTTGGGCAGCACATCGACCACGGTCGCGGCCACGCGCAGCGTCAGCTTCTCGGTCCGGCGGACCGAGCCCTGGCCCCGGCTCTGGCTGGAACTGTCGATCGACACCGCATCGGACATCGCCGCACCGCCGGGCAGGCGTTCGTCGATGCGCTGTGGCAGGCCGAAAAGCTGCGGGATGCCGAGACTTTCCGATCCGGAGCGTGCCCGGGATGTGGTGTTCGAGATTTCCGCGCTCTCGTCGATCTCGATGACCACGGTCAGGATGTCGCCGCGCTTCACGGCGCGGCGGTCGCCCAGAAGCGATTGCGCATTCCCGCTCCAGAGCGAGGACTGACCCGCGGGACTTCTGGCATCGACGGTGAGCGGAAGGCCGGGAGACAGCATTGCCATCTGTTCGACCCCGCCATCAACGGGCGCGAAGCCCGGCGGTTTGCCGATATGGCCGCCCCGGCCGCAGCCCACTGCAACAAGCGCGACGATGGCAAGGACAAGGGGCCGTGAGCCAAGGGCGGTCATGGCACGGCCACCGTGCCGTCGGCCCGGACGCGGCCCGTCACCGTGGACCGCGACGACAGGTTCATCACGCGGATGCGGTCGCCTTCGGCACCGCGCGCCAAGGCGCG
>CAZNMV010000589.1:830-1550 GCA_964573835.1 uncultured Aestuariivita sp.
AGCTGGTTTCGGTCGATCAGTGCGGGCGGCCCCAGGTCGGAAAGCGGGATGGGCCGCCCGGCATAAAGCGCGACCCGGGCTTCCTGCCCGACGACGTCTTCGGCGCGCCGGGCGACACCCTCGCGGTGGCCCGGTTTCACGGCCAGATCGGCCGGGGCGATCACGTCGCCCGCGCGGATGGTGCGCGTGGGCACGACGATGTCGGCCAGCGCGGGGCCGGCCAGGCAACACAGGATCAGCGCGACCCGCATCAGCGTACCTGCGTGGTGGCGGCCATCATCTGATCGGCTGCGGAAATCACCTTTGCGTTCATCTCGTATCCGCGCTGCGCCTCGATCAATTCGGTCACCTCGCGCACCGCATCGACCGAGCTGTCTTCGAGATAGCCCTGCCGCAGCGTGCCCAGCCCGTCTTCGCCCGGGGCCCCGGTGATGGGCGGCCCCGACGCCGCGGTTTCCGTGAAGAGATTGCCGCCCAGCGCCTCGAGCCCCTTGGCGTTGGTGAAGGTGGCCAGCGTGAACTGGCCCAGCAGCTGCGCCTCGGGCGTGCCATCGAAATAGGCATAGACCTCGCCCGCGGCATTGATCGACAGGCTGCGCGCGTCGGCGGGGATCACGATTTCGGGCATGACGGGAAAGCCGTCCGACGTCACGATCGCGCCCTCGGCCGACCGTTTCAGCCCGCCGTCGCGGGTGAAGGCGGCCTGACCCGAGGGCAAAG
>CAZNMV010000590.1:0-1524 GCA_964573835.1 uncultured Aestuariivita sp.
ACCGCCTTGACGCCCAGAAGCGCCGTGCCCTTGGCCGCCCAGTCGCGCGACGAACCCGCGCCGTACTGCTCGCCTGCGAAGATCACCAGCGGCGTGCCCTCGGCCTGATAGGCCATCGCGGCATCGTAGATCGCCATCTGGCTGCCATCGGGGCCCTTGGTATAGCCGCCCTCGACGCCGTCCAGCATCTCGTTACGGATACGGATGTTGGCGAAGGTGCCGCGCATCATCACCTGGTGGTTTCCGCGGCGCGACCCGTAGGAGTTGAACTCGCGCGGGGCCACCTGCCGCTCGACAAGGTACCGTCCTGCCGGCGTCGTGTCCTTGAACGATCCCGCCGGACTGATGTGGTCGGTGGTGACCATGTCGCCGAGGATCGCCAGAACGCGGGCGCCTTCGACGTTGCTGATGACGCCCGGGTCCTTCGACATGCCCTGGAAATAGGGCGGGTTCTGAACATAGGTCGATGTCGCCGGCCAGTCATAGGTCAGGCTGTCCGTCGTCTTGACGCCCCGCCATTTCTCGTCGCCCTTGAACACATCTGCATATTTCGACTGGAAAGCCTCGCGCGTCACGGTCTTCTCGACGAGATCGGCGATTTCCTTTTGCGTCGGCCAAATGTCCTTCAGGTAGACAGGATTTCCATCGGTGTCGGTGCCGATAGGATCGGTCGCGACGTTGATGTTCATGTCGCCCGCCAGCGCGTAGGCCACGACCAGCGGGGGCGACGCCAGGTAGTTGGCGCGCACGTCCGGGCTGATCCGGCCTTCGAAGTTGCGGTTGCCCGACAGGACGCTGGTGGCGATGAGGTCGTTCTCATTGATCGCCTTCGAGATCTCGGGCTGCAACGGGCCCGAGTTGCCGATGCAGGTCGTGCAGCCATATCCCACCAGGTTGAACCCGACCGCGTCCAGATCTTCCTGCAGACCGGCGGCCTCCAGGTAGGCCGACACCACCTGACTGCCGGGGGCCAGCGAAGTCTTGACCCAGGGCTTGCGGGTCAGGCCCTTGGCGCGCGCTTTCCGCGCCACGAGGCCCGCGCCGATCATGACATAGGGGTTCGAAGTGTTGGTGCAGGACGTGATCGAGGCGATCACCACCGAGCCGTCGCGGAGCGCGTATTCCTCGCCCTCGACCTTGGCGGTCTTGCGTGCGTCGGCGGGCGCGGTCAGCGTGTCGCCTTCGGACGCCATGTCCAGCGCGCCGTTCGAGGCATCCACGCCGCGATACTCGCAGACGACCTTGTAGAACGAATCGGCCGCATGATCGAGCGGGGTATAATCCTGCGGGCGCTTCGGTCCCGAGATCGCCGGAACGATGGTTCCCATGTCGAGGTGCAGCGTGTCGGTGTAGATCGGCGCGTAATCCGCATCGCGCCAGAAGCCGTTTTCCTTGGCATAGGCTTCGACCAGCGCGATCCGGTCCATGTCGCGGCCGGTGGTCTTGAGATAGCGCAGGGTTTCGTCATCGATCGGGAAGAAGCCGCAGGTCGCGCCATATTCCGGCGCCATGTTGGCGATGGTG
>CAZNMV010000591.1:0-1518 GCA_964573835.1 uncultured Aestuariivita sp.
ATCTCCGCACAAGCTGTCTGCCCGAAACCAAGGGTGCCCAACGGAACCAATCCGCCCCGATCTGTTACCACCATTGGAAACGGATATAAATGCCCCGATCCGCCTGTGCGTCGGCAGGCTGGCGCGCGCGCATGGCCCGGCGAAAACAAGATGCAGGCATTGCCGGACTTTCACTTTCCGGCCGCAGGCGGTAATGTGCAACGGCGGCGTATGTGTCCGCATGGCCAGATCCCCCGCGGGGTGCCGGACGGCTGAAACGCAACACCGGGGAGCCCGCGAATGTCGAAGGTCAGCAGCGTAGCGGTGGTCACCGGGGCCGCATCGGGGCTTGGGGCGGCGGTCGCCCAGGCCCTGCGCCTGCGGGGCTCCGAAGTCGCGATTCTCGACCTCGACCAGGAGCGCGGCTCCGCCCGGGCAGAAGAGCTTGGCGGGGTCTTCGTGCCTTGCGATGTTGGCGATCCGGACAGCGTGCGCTCCGCGCTCGAAACCGTCCGTGGCAAGTTGGGGCAGGAGCGGATATGCGTGAACTGCGCGGGCGTCGCGCTAGCCAAGACGACGCTCTACCGCGGTGCGGCGCACGATCCGGCGCTTTTCGAGAGGGTCGTCAGGATCAACCTTATGGGCACGTTCAACATGGCGAGCCAGTCGGCGGCGGGGATGGCCACGAACGCGCCGCTCGGCCCCGACGGCGACCGCGGCGTGATCGTGAACACCGCGTCGATGGCCGCCTTCGAAGGCCAGATCGGACACGCCGCCTATGCAGCGTCGAAGGCGGCCATCGTGGGCATGACGCTGCCCATGGCGCGCGATCTCGCGCGGTACGGGATCCGGGTCGTGACGGTGGCACCGGGCATATTCGAGACGCCCTTGGCGACCGCACTGCCCGAGCGGCACCGGCAGATCATCTTCGACAGCCAGGCCTTTCCGAAGCGACTGGGAAAACCCGAAGAATTTGCGGCAATGGTCCTGCATTGCATCGACAACCCCATGCTGAACGGCGAGACGCTGAGGCTGGATGCCGGGTGCCGCATGCCGCCGCGCTAGCGGACCGTGCCTGCGCTCAGCTCAGTTCGCGGTGTCGTCGTCCTCGCCCCGGGGCGGTGTCGCGAATTGCGGAAAGAACCGGCGCGAGACCGGACTGTCCTTGGCCCAGCTGTGGCAACCGTCAAGGAAGAAGGGCGGCTCGGCGTGTTCGGCATCGTGGCGGCCGATCTGCTTGCCCTCGTCCTCCCGTGAAATGGCGCGTGTCTGGAAAGCTACAGTGGGCGCGTGGCCCAGCAATTCGGTCAGATGCGTGCAGCCGAGCGTCCCGCCGAGGGCCGCACGCACCTCCTCGCGCCATCCCCTGTCGAGCCGCTTGCCCCTGAGCTGCGTTATCCCGTCCCCGCCGCCCGCGCAGAACGTGAATGGTATCGCGGAGAAGGTCGCGCCAATTTCAGTGACCTGCATGTCCCTGTCGATCCGAATCGTCGCGCTGATGTCGTGGACCGGATCACCCGCCGGCAGCGCGCCGCGCTC
>CAZNMV010000592.1:0-1509 GCA_964573835.1 uncultured Aestuariivita sp.
GCGTCCACCGCTTTTCTGGTCCCAGGTCCAGACCTTGGGGGGCGTGTAGGTGTCGGTCATGCGGATCTCCTTCCCGGCGCGTCACGCGGTTATAGCGCAGGCCGCAGGGGATGCCGCTTCTTTCTGGTCAAAAATACGCAAATCCGACCCTGCCGAAAGAAAAACCCCCGCAGGCGATGTGCGCCACGGGGGTTGTTCATCTTCGGTTCGGCAATGCCGGGATGCTGGTTACAGCATACCTTCGCGTTGCGCTTTCTTGCGAGCCAGCTTGCGGGCGCGCCGAATCGCTTCGGCCTTCTCGCGTGCTTTCTTCTCGGACGGTTTCTCGAAATGCTGCTTGAGCTTCATTTCACGGAACACGCCTTCGCGCTGCAGCTTTTTCTTCAGGGCACGGAGCGCCTGATCGACATTGTTGTCGCGAACACTTACCTGCATGTGGTTTTCACCACCTTTCTAAGTTGAGTTGCAAGGATTTGCAGGACGTGGCCGTATAGCAAAGGCACCCTATCTTGTCCAGTATCCCGAAACCCGGAACATGAGGAAGCCGACCATGACCGATCTGAAAGACAGACTGCTCGACGCGGCACTGATCCATGTGCCCTTCGACGGCTGGTCCGACGCCACCTTGCGCGCCGCGGCGGCCGATCTGGGCGTCACCCCGGCGGAAGCCCGCGCCGCCTGTCCGCGCGGGGCGATGGACCTGGCCGTGGCCTTCCACAAACGCGGCGACGACGCGATGCGCGCGCGGCTTGATGCGACCGATCTTTCCGCGATGCGCTTCCGCGACCGGGTCGCGGCGGCGGTGCGCTTCCGGCTCGAAGCGGTCGATGACCGCGAGGCGGTGCGTCGCGGGGCGACGCTCTTTGCGCTGCCGCAGAACGCCGCGACCGGCGCGCAGCTGATCTGGGGCACCGCCGACGCGATCTGGACCGCACTGGGCGACACCTCCGACGACGTGAACTGGTATACCAAGCGCGCGACGCTGTCGGGGGTCTATTCGTCGACCGTGCTTTACTGGCTGGGCGATGACAGCCCGGGCCATCAGGCGACGTGGGATTTCCTCGACCGGCGCATCGGCGACGTGATGCGGATCGAGGAGGCGAAGGCGCAGATGCGCAAGTCGCCCGTCCTGTCGAAACTCATGGCGGGGCCATCCTGGTTCGGCAGCAAGATCCGCCCGCCGCGCAAGGGCATGCGCGACGACCTGCCCGGCAGCTGGGCGTCCCCGCGCCGGTAGCGCCCTGACAGACGGCTGGCCGACGTTCCGGTCAGGGATAGGCGCGCGCCTCATCCTCGCTGATCTGGTGGAGAAGGCGCGCCTCGCCCAGCGGCGCATAGGTGACCTGCAGGTCCGCGCCGTAGAGATCGCAGATGGCGAAGCCCGCGCCTTCGACCACATGCCAACCCGGCCCCTGTACCGGGTCGATCGCCGATTGCTGACCCATCGTCACGATGACCGGCACACCGCCCCACATCAGCATGCGGTTCACATGCACATGCCCCGACAGG
>CAZNMV010000593.1:0-1502 GCA_964573835.1 uncultured Aestuariivita sp.
CATGCATCTCGCGCAAAAGCCCCATGACGCGGGACGCCCGACCGGGGAAATGTTCTTGCAGCCATTCGCGGAAGAGCGGCGAGACCTCTAGCGGCAGTCGCAACATGATCCAGCTTGCCGAGACGGCGCCGGCATCGCGCCCCGCCGCGAGGATCGCCTCGAGCTCGTGGCAGGTCAGGCCGGGGATCACGGGCGAAGACATGAGCCGCACCGGCACCCCTTCCCCGGCAAGCCGCGCGATGGTCTGCAGCCGGCGCACGGGCAGCGGCGCGCGCGGCTCCATCGCGCGGGACAGCGCGGGGTCGAGGGTGGTCACCGATATCCCGACGCGGACCAGCCCCCGCCTTGCCATGTCCGACAGGATGTCGAGATCACGCTCGATCAGCGCGCCCTTGGTCACGATGGCGACGGGATGGTTGAAATCATTCAGCACCTGCAGACAGGCGCGCGTGATTTCATATTCCTTTTCAATGGGCTGGTAGGGGTCGGTATTGGTGCCGGTGGCGATAGGCGCGACGCGGTAACCGGGCTTGCGCAACTCGTGGTCAAGCACGCGGGCCGCGTCCGGGCGCGCGACGAGGCGAGTTTCGAAATCAAGACCGGCGGACAGCCCGAGCCAGGCATGCGACGGCCGCGCGAAACAGTAGATGCAGCCATGCTCGCAGCCGCGATAGGGATTGACCGACCGGTCGAAGGGCAGATCGGGCGAGGAGTTGTAACTGATCGCGCTGCGCGGCAGCTCGATCCGCACCTCGGTGCGCAGTGGGGGCAGATCCTCGGGAATGTCCCAGCCATCCCCCTCGCGCCGCCGTACCAGATCGAACCGTGACGACGCGTTCGACAACGCCCCGCGCGCCTTCGCGGCAAGCTCTGGGGCGGCAGGCTGGGCATCATCGGGCAGCATGGGCTTCAGGATAGAACATATCATGAACACATGCAACAAACCCATAAACTCCATGCGAAATCTTCATTTCCCATCCGACCGCCCAGGCCCTAAAGGTCGGTTGCGATGCGGCCAGTGTCGCAAACATCGCAGTCCGCCCGGGACGAAGGGCCTAGAGCGGGATCGAACAGGCGGCGCAGGGTCTGATCCCGTGCGCGAACAGGAGAGAACGCGCCCATGTCGGACGAAGACGACATCATCCTCAGCGAACTGGACGACGACGAACTGGTTCAGCAGATGTTCGACGACCTCTATGACGGTCTCAAGGAAGAGATCGAAGAGGGCGTGCATATCCTCCTGGACCGCGGCTGGGCACCCTACCGCGTCCTGACCGAGGCGCTTGTGGGCGGCATGAAGATCGTCGGCGACGACTTCCGCGACGGTATCCTCTTCGTGCCCGAGGTGCTGCTGGCCGCCAACGCGATGAAGGGCGGCATGTTCATCCTCAAGCCGCTGCTGGCCGAAACCGGCGCGCCCCGCGTCGGCAAGATGGTCATCGGCACCGTCAAGGGCGACATCCATGACATCGGCAAGAACCTTGTCGGCATGATGATGGAAG